>CAMPIU010000423.1 GCA_946886545.1 uncultured Flavobacteriales bacterium
AAACCGTTCGTTTCATTCTTACAAATCAAGACAATGTGGAAATCAAAGGAAAGATTTTCAGCATTGGAAAAGCCTTTGAGAATGAAACCAAATCGGTTGCCGTTCATGCCGACATTCTTAACGACAAACAAATTTTGATTCCCGGAATGTATGTAAACGCATTGATTGATATAGGATTGAACAATGTAAAAGCCTTGCCAGTTGATGCGGTAGTAAAAGCAGACGGAAGAGAATTCATCTTTGTACTGGAAGAACACGCCAAAGAAGAGGATCACGACGAAGAAGCGGGACACGATCATAATGACGGTCATGGACATACTGAAGGGAAGACTTACCACTTCCAACGAATCGAAGTAAAAACGGGAACTACCCAATTGGGATATGTTCAGGTTACAATCTTACAAGATATTCCTGCGAATGCGCAAATTGTATTGAAAGGTGCATATTATATCCAAAGTCATTTGCTGAAAAGCGAAGGCGGTGGCGGACACGAACATTAGTAATCTTAGGGCAAAGTCTGAGGAGATCTTAACATGAAGTAATGACTTTTTCAATTCCAAGGTCTTTGCCCTTTTTAAAGAAAACGAATATGTTGAAATATTGGGTTCTTTCGTTAATTGGCAGTTTTCCTGCCCTTACTTTTGCACAAGATGCAAGAGTGGAAAGTATATTGGAGGAATTCAATACGGATTCGCTAAACAGTCAAGTGCAAAAACTGAGTGGCGAAATTCCGCTTGTTATAGGGGGACAGTCTCATGTTATTTCATCCCGATTATACAATCAGCCGGGCAATGTTCTGACGTTTAAATATGCGAAAGAGCGCTTTATGCAGGCGGGATTAGAAATTGACTCACTCGTGTTTTCTGTCAACGGCAAGAATTTATTCGGAATCAAGAAAGGAACAATATTTCCCGAAAGGGTTTGCATCATTGGTGCGCATTACGACAATTTACCAACTGGAATTTTAGCTCCGGGTGCGGACGATAACGCAAGTGGTTGTGCCGTTATTTTGGAATCGGCTCGAATCATGGGCGAAATGGAATTTCCAAACACCATTATTTTCGCACTTTGGGACGAAGAAGAACTGGGATTGATCGGCAGTACAGCGTACACGGCACAGCAACAAATTCATGGGGATTCTTTGCTTGGTTATATCAATCTTGATATGCTCGGATGGGACGGAAACAATGACAATCTTACGGAAGTTCACGTAAGACCAATAGCAAATTCACTAAGCCTGATGCAAATGGTGATTGATTGCAATGAACTTTACACCATTGGGTTGAATATTGAAATTGTGAACCCGGGAAGCGTAAACAGCGATCATTTTCCATTTTGGCAAAAAGGATATTCAGCTATTGGTATTAATGAAGAATATGTAGGTGATTTTAACCCGAACTGGCATCAGACTAGTGATGTCTTTTCAGCATTCAATCACCAGTATTTCGAAGCGAATAGCCGTTTGGCGCTTGCATCATTTGCAACACTTGCCCTTAATAAAAGTGGGAATCTCAGCGATGAAGAAGTAATTAGCAATTCCATTTTGTTCCCCAATCCTGCTTCCGATATAGCCTACATTCAATTCGAACAGGCAATTTTAAACGAACTGAATGTCAGTATAACTGATAATCTTGGGCGAACGGTGTTTGTCTCGGATTATGAAAAAGTTGATCAGATCATTGTTCCGGCAACGGAATTTAGATCAGGCTTTTACCGAATCCAAATCAGCACAGGAGATTTTCACAAGAATTTTTCCTTCATAAAGAAATGAGTTCAAAACATTAAAAAATCAGTGTATGATTAATAAAGATCCAAATCACGTTCACACCTACGATGCACAAGGCAGAATGACTTGTTGCTCATTGGAGGAAAAAATAGACGCAAAAAGCGGTACTCCTCATATTCACAAACAAGATCATGATCACGATGATGAAGATGGGCATGACCACGACCACGAACATTCAAACGGTGAGAAACCTGCTTGGATGCAATACGCTCCAGCAATTGTCAGCTTTGCACTTTTGCTGACAGGAATCTTATTCGAACAAGTTTTCAAACCTGCTTTTTTTGAAGGAACGATCAAACTCATTTGGTACTTGGTAGCTTACATTCCAGTTGGTCTTCCCGTAATGATTGATGCGGGAAAATCCATTGCAAAAGGAGCATTCTTTTCCGAGTTCTTCTTAATGACCATTGCAACGGTTGGCGCATTCTTCATAGGCGAATATTCTGAAGGAGTTGCAGTAATGGTTTTCTATTCCGTTGGGGAACTGTTCCAAACCTTAGCGGTGAACCGTGCGAAAAGAAGTATCAAAGCCTTATTGGATATTCGACCTGATACGGTGAATGTAATGCGTGACGGAAAATTGAAAACTGTTTCTCCATCAGAAGTTCAGATCGATGAAGTGATCCAAGTGAAATCAGGGGAGAAAGTTGCTTTAGACGGAGAATTGATTTCTGATTCTGCCTCATTCAATACCGCAGCTTTAACTGGAGAAAGCAAACCCGACAACAAAGGGAAAGGTGAAGCAGTTTTGGCAGGAATGATTAACCTGCAATCAGTTTCAGACATTAAGGTTACAGCTTTGTATCAAGACAGTAAATTGTCGAAAATACTGGAGATGGTTCAGGATGCTACCTCGCGTAAATCACCAACTCAATTGTTCATTTCCAAATTTGCTAAAGTCTATACTCCAATTGTCGTGTTTCTTGCAATTGGTATCTGTTTGCTCCCGTATTTGTTTGTCTCCGATTACCAGTTTAAAGAATGGCTGTATCGATCACTCGTTTTCCTTGTGATTTCTTGTCCTTGTGCCTTGGTGATTTCCATTCCACTCGGTTACTTCGGAGGCATTGGTTTAGCATCCCGAAACGGAATACTCTTTAAAGGATCGAACTACCTTGACGTAATGACCAAAATAGACACGGTTGTTATGGACAAAACAGGTACGCTCACCAAAGGAGTTTTCAAAGTTCAGGAAGTAGTGTCAGAAGGAATAGAGAAAGAAGAGTTAGTAAGACTTACAGCATCCATCGAAAGTAAATCCACGCATCCCATCGCATCTGCAATTGTTGAATATGCGGGAGATTCCGTGAAAAACGCAAAAATTGAAGATGTAGAAGAGATTTCAGGTCATGGCTTAAAAGGAAAGATAGACGGAAAAGAAGTTCTAGCTGGAAATTTGAAACTGTTGAAGAAGTTCAATATTGGGTTCGATTTGGAGATTG
>CAMPIU010000424.1 GCA_946886545.1 uncultured Flavobacteriales bacterium
GTTTATAAGAGACTGGTACAATTTCATGTTTTCCGCATCGTATTGAGCAGGTAACTGGTAGGAATAACTCACAAAGTATTTTCCGTTCGTTCCCAAGTCGCTTGCCGTTAAAACTTTCCCGAAAGTTCGCCCGTCGATAGTGCCTCTGAGGATATCGCGGTGAATGTAATCTTCATCTTTCCCGTCCGGGTCCATACTTGTCGGAACTAATTGAGGTGCAACTAATGAATCTTCAACCAAACAAACCACTACTGCAAGATCAGAGGTAAGAGATGCATCTACTTTGTCTATTTCCGTATGCAGAAATAATCCGCGGGTAGATGGAAAATAATTTGTTACAGCCTGAATATTGACACGAATTGAACTTGCCAAACAAGTGTTGGTTTTATTTGCGATTGCAGTACCGGCATTCGAGGTAAACTGATTGTTTGCTTTGGTTCTGTTTACACAAAATGCAGGATTCCCCAAAAAAGTAGATCCTGGAATATCCTGTCCGTAATGCTGTCCGATTTCAATTCCGGCGTCACTGTAAAGAATAGTTGGGTATTCGGAAGAAGTTACCTGGAAACCTGTCAATCCTGTAGGCCCGGCATGAATAGCCAAACCAAAAATATGCTCCGGATTTGTTGCGATCAATTGTTCCATGTTTGCTGTTGAAGCAGGACAATTCACACACTGATGGCCTGTAAAATCCTCAATCAACACATTGCGCTGTGTATTCGAGTTAGCGGTGAAGGTTGGCCACAAGCCTTGGGCAACATAGTGAGCGGAATCTCCGTCAGGATATAAACTCCAATCTAATGTGCTTGAGGCAGGGTTTGCCGGGTAGGCATTTTTGACCTTGTCACAAGAAACGATCACTGTTGCCAAGACTGCTGTAAGAATTAAAAACTTTTTCATGTTCTAAATGTTATTAATTAGAAACTCTGTGTTAGTGAAACCGTTAATCCATTGGATGCCGGCACAAAACGACACACACCGCCTACACAGAATAACCCCGCACGTTGTCTACCGTAATTCAAAGTTATGCGGGTTGCATCTTTTATCCAACCGAATGATCCGATTGCATAATGTACACGTAAATCTTTATGCGGGTTTCCATAGTTGTACTGGTCCATGAATCCAAAGAACCAATTGGGTGAAATCGTATATTCCAATACCACTGTTACCCAGTCTCCTTTATCTTCTGAAGTGCGGTAATTGAAACCTGCCATCTTTTTGTTCGCTGTAAATAGGGCCTGTACTTCAGCACGAAGGTTGTGTTTCTTATTGATCTTCCATCCGGCTTCTAAAACTCCGATGTGTGAGCTGATCATACCATTTGCGTCTTCTGTAATTTTGGAGACATCGTTATTGATGATAATATTGAAGTAAGAAGCAATTAAGTAGAAATTTTTATTGAGTTTGAAAGTCACATTTGCATTGATATCCTGCCAAAGTAAACTATCAGACAGATCATAAGGATTTCCTTTATACATTACACGTGTTGAATCACCCGGCAAGCCGAAGCCCGAATAATGCCTCATAGGCAAGTAAGCCGTAGAATAATTCACATTGACCGGAATTCCATATTTTCCACCGCCTTTTCCTTTTGGAATGGTATAAAGAACCTCAGCCTGGAAAGCTACCTCTCCCAAAGGCTGTGTAGCATACGGATAAAGGGTTGCAACTAAGTTATAGGTATGTGTCTTATTCATCGCAGGAAGGTAGTTGATGAACAGATCGGCCAAACCTTTGGTTCTGTCCGAACGGTAACTCATATTATCAACTGATTTTGCTGCCAATGAAATTCCCAATCCTTTGCGTGAATAACCCAGATTGATCAAAGCAGAGTGGCCGGGATTATAGATGTATCCGTTGTCCTCACTTGGGTCGTTATCTTTATGGGTGTATTCACCGCTCAAAGTAAATTTCTTGTAGCGTAAACCGATTCTTCCGCTGTAGGCAGCAACGTTTTCAGGGAGTATGTATAAATCGTTATCGTCTTTTTGGTATTTGCTCACAAAAGCACCTCCGATTGTAACATCCAATCCACTTGAATCTAACCTGGGAGCCAGTTCATTGAGATGAAACTGCAAGTCAATTCCGCGGGTCACACCACTTGATTTTTCTACTCTTCCATCCTGAAACGCATAGCGCTGATTCCCGTAAACTCCTTTTAGCTGAATTCCGTTATAAGGTCTCAGGATCACTCGGGCTCCATCCATTGCATTGTCGTAACCCAAATTACGATCTTCATAAGCCCTGAAAATAGTTCCGGAACCAAACTGCTCATAAAAGTTACCAAGGGTTACATCTATGTAATTGTTTGACCAGCCTACATAACGCATCCCGATTCCGGTCCCGTCAAAACGATTCGGATATCCGTTGATCCGTGGCAGGTATGATTCAAACCGAGCACCGGCTTTAAAATGAGAGCCGGAATAAAAGACATTCATGTATGAATTCAATAAACCTTTCTCCGCCGGTTGAGTTGCACCAATTAAAGGGTCAGCATTTAAATACTGGAAGGTAGCTTCCATATTCCCGGTGATGTTCCCCAATAAATTCGATTGTCCGAGTGCTGTAAGCGACCCGGACAATGCGCAGATTCCTAAAATCCAGTTTTTCATCTATAAAGCAGTACTTATTTATTGACTAATTTTTTGATCTCTTCGTACAACTTCTCTTCGTCTCCGGGAGCGTAGTTGTTGTGAGAATAAACAAATTGTCCATTTTGGTCGATCAGGAATGTATGAGGAACGTTGTTCACTCCCATAGCACGCTTGAAATCACCGTTCGGATCCATTAACACTAAATATTCCCATCCTTTTCCGTCAACGTAAACAGGAACTTGGGCTTTTGTTTTCTCGTCATCGATTGTAACTGCCACCAGGGTAACTCCTGTTTCCTCTTGCCAGTCTGTGTATAATTCATGAATGGTGTTTAATTCGCGCTTACAAGGTGAACACCAGGTAGCCCAAAATGAAATCACAACCGGGCCTTTGAAACCCAATTCAGCAGTGTTAACTGCTTTACCATTCATGTCTATTAACTTTACAGATGGAAGTTGTTTTACAACTAAAGGTTCGTGGTCTTGAGCCATTGATAAATTAGAAACAACAAGTCCTAATAATAAGAACGCAATTTTTTTCATAGTTTAAATTTTAGCATGCACAGTTCAAGTTTCGTGCCGAATTCCAAAGATACCTTTTCCTTAACACACTTTTAAGCATGTGTTATTCCA
>CAMPIU010000425.1 GCA_946886545.1 uncultured Flavobacteriales bacterium
AACATTGCCGGTTTTGTCAAAAAAGAGCAAATTATTCTTTCTGCTGATTCCTACCCTGTCCTGCAAAAATTAAACGGTGAATGGAAAATAGTCAGTTTTGCACCTTATGATTGAGGAGATCATGTAAAAAAATGTTACTAACCCACTTAACTATCAATTAATTGAGTAACTTGAAAGGAAAACAAGATTCAGATTCGTTAAACCCTATTCAAACAGATGCTCAAACGGTACATTATTTCAATTTGTTATTTCATTACCGCTCTGATTTTCGGAGGGCTTGCTCTTGATCAACAATCCGAAGATCTGGATCTTGCATTGAAGGAAGTGTATTTTGTACTGCCAAAAAGTTTCCTATGGCTGGTTCTTGCGGGCGTTTTTCTTCTCTTTTCGGGAATTGCACTAACCTTTGAACTCTTCCGTAAACCGATGAACAAATACCTGTCCGGAATTCATTATTTCGTGACGATCTTCAGTTTGATCGCAATCTATTTTGCTGTCCAGCAGGAAGCTCCGCCAACGGTCACTACCGATTACAGTACTATGGATGAGTTGCGGGAGCAGTCGGACGACCCGGTGAATTGGCTTAAATGGGTATCAGTGTCAATTTATACCCTGGTTGGTGCGCAGATCCTTTTTGGTATCAATATTATACTTTCGATTATCCGGAATAGAAGAAAGGCATCATAAACATTGTCTGGAATCAGTTATAACCACCAGGAACAAAGGTTCATATTGAAACTCATTAAACTAAGAGGAAACTTCAATCCATCCTATTAATCTCCAACACACAAAATATTCCTCGTTTGCTTTGTGGTAGTTTAAATCATCTTTTCTTACATTTACTTTCATTAAAATTTAAACGATAATGAAACACATCCTTACCCTTTTACTGGCAACAACCTTCGTTTTTACTTCCATTGCCCAATCCAAAGACAAGAAACCCGACTACACCAAACGTTTGAGCGGAATTGACAAAGAATTGGAAAAAGTACTGGCAGACCAAAAAATAGCCGGTTACTCGGTTGCAATCGTTTATAAAGACAAAATAATCTACTCTAAAGGATTCGGATACCGCGACCTGGAAAACAAAAAACCCGTTACTCCGAATACCCTTTTCGCGATAGGATCTTCCTCTAAGGCATTCACATCAGCAATGCTTGGTCAGCTGGAAAAGGACGGAAAACTGAAACTTGACGACCTGGCTGTTACACATTTACCACAACTCACTTTCAAATACGATTATATGAATACCGGGATTACGATTCGTGATATGATGTGTCACCGGACCGGGCTTTCGCGCTTTGATTATTCCTGGTATATGTTCAACACAAGCAATCGCGATAGTTTGATCCAGCGAGTGAAATACATGGAACCGAATGCGAAACTTCGCCAAAAATGGCAATACAACAACTTCATGTTCCTGGCCCAGGGAATGATCACCGAGAAGATTACAGAAAAAACCTGGGAAGACAATATCAAAGAACGCTTCTTTGTTCCCCTAAAAATGACACATAGCAATACCGATATTTTCACCATGCAAAAAGATGCAGATGCCTCATTGCCCTATACGGTTGATGAAAAATTTGCCATCAAAAAAATTCCTTACTATCATATCAACGGAATGGGGCCCGCAGGAAGTATTAATTCATGTGCCAACGATATGGGAAATTGGGTTTCTACCTGGATCATGGGTGGAAAATTCAATGGAACGGAAATCATCCCGGGTTCTTACGTCAGGGAGGCATCCAGTTCTCAAATGGTGGTTTCCGGCGGTCAGCCAAGAAGTCATGCCGACATTCAGTTCAGCAATTACGGATTAGGATGGTTCCTGGAGTCTTACCGCGGACACTATTTGGTGGAACATGGAGGAAATATCGACGGATTCTCTGCAAGTGTGGCATTCTACCCTTCCGATTCCGTTGGAATTGTAGTTTTAACCAATCAAAACGGTTCCCCGGTACCATCCATTGTCCGCAACCTGATCTCAGACAAGTTATTCGCGTTGGATCCAATTCCCTGGAATGCAGATGCGAAGAAAAAACTGGACGAAGCAATGAAAATGAAGGCGAAAGAGGAAAAAAAGGCCGATACTCTACAGGTTAAAAACACCCGACCTTCCCACCCATTGGCAGATTATGCCGGATTGTACGGAAACCCGGCCTTTTCGGAGTTTACCATTACTTTAAAAAATGATACACTCTTCACCTTCATTGCAGGAGAAAAAACCTGGCTGAAGCATTATCATTACGATGTATTTGAATTTAAATCAGCCGATCAAAGCGATGATACCGACGGAACGAACGAAAGCCATTTCCTGGTCAACTTCGGAACCGCGAGCAACGGAAAAATAGAAACTATTTCTATGGACCTTGGCGAACCTGATAAGGAAACCGTCTTTACCAAACAAACTGTTAAGGTTGCTTTGTCAAACAATGACTTAAACAAGTACGTAGGGGATTACGATCTGGAAGGTCAAACCATCAAAATCTATCTCAAAGGGTCAACACTGATGTTATTGGTTCCCGGACAACCGGATTATGAAACGGTCCCTGTTGGAAACGACACCTTCAACCTGGTAATTGCAAAGGGATACAGTATTAAATTTACGGTTGAAGACGGAAAATCAAAAGCGGTTACTTTCATTCAGCCCAATGGAAACTTTACTGCAAAACGCAAGTAAGCATGCATAAAACCAGTTTCATAATCTTGCTTTTCCTATGTGGGAATCACTGCGTTTCTGCACAGAAACACGGACTTCCGCAAAAAGAACAGGAGCTTATAAGTATCTACAAGAAACTTACCGGTGCAAGATCCGGGGAATTTGATTCGCTCAATTACTACAGTGATCTGTTTACTGAGAAGCTGGAAAACCTGCTTTCTACGGACAAAAAAACACTCAAGTATCCATTCAAAGCATTGACGGAAGCACGTATTTGTTATATAAAAACTTCCAAAGACGGATTATTCCGCATCTACAGCTGGGATTCACAATTGGGAGGAACGATGCATTTTTTCAATGTGATTTATCAGTACCACGACGGTAAGACGGTCAAAACTCAATCCATTAAACTGGAAGAAGGAGATCCGGCCTGGTATTGTTCGGAGTTGTTCAGCCTGAAAACTCAAAAGACGACTTATTATCTGGCGGTCATTAACGGGATCTATTCCACAAAGGATGTGAGTCAATCGATCAAAGCATTTGA
>CAMPIU010000426.1 GCA_946886545.1 uncultured Flavobacteriales bacterium
CGTATACATCATTCTCATAGTTTTTATGGTTTTCCCACAATTCCAATTGAGCCAATGTTTGGTTTGTAAATGAATTAGACATTACAAATGAAGGGTGACCAGTTGCACAACCCAAGTTCACCAAACGACCTTCAGCCAAGATAATTACGTCGTTTCCTTTAACGTTGTAAATATCTACCTGAGGCTTAACCGTAATTTTTGTAGAACCGTAGTTTGCATTCAACCAAGCCATATCGATTTCGTTATCGAAGTGACCAATGTTACAAACGATTGCTTTGTCTTTCATGTTTTCGAAATGACGACCAACAATGATATCCTTGTTTCCTGTTGTAGTAACAATAATGTCTGCGTTAGCAACAACCGAATCCAATTTTTTCACTTCGTATCCGTCCATTGCAGCTTGCAAGGCACAAATAGGGTCAATTTCAGTAACAATTACACGAGCTCCCGCACCACTCAATGAAGCAGCAGAACCTTTACCAACATCACCGTAACCACAAACAACAGCTACTTTTCCAGCCATCATAACGTCTGTTGCACGACGAATTGAATCTACCAAAGATTCTTTACATCCGTATTTGTTATCGAATTTTGATTTTGTAACCGAATCATTTACGTTGATTGCAGGCATAACCAAAGGTCCGTTTTTCTTGCGTTCATGCAAACGGTGTACACCAGTTGTAGTTTCTTCGGATAATCCGCGGATATCAGCTGTTAATTCAGGGAAACGGTCAAAAACCATATTTGTTAAGTCACCACCATCATCCAGGATCATGTTTAAAGGTTTTCCACCTTCGAAAGCAAAGATAGTTTGCTCAATACACCAATCAAATTCCTCTTCATTCATACCTTTCCATGCGAAGACAGGAATTCCTGCAGCAGCAATTGCAGCAGCAGCATGATCTTGAGTTGAGAAGATATTACATGAAGACCAAGTAACTTCTGCCCCTAATTCAACCAATGTTTCGATCAAAACGGCAGTTTGAATAGTCATGTGCAAACATCCTGCGATACGTGCACCTTTTAAAGGTTTTTTTGCACCGTATTCAGCACGCAATGACATTAATCCCGGCATTTCAGCTTCTGCCAAAACGATCTCTTTACGACCCCATTCTGCTAATGAAATGTCTTTTACTTTGTAAGCTAATTTTTCTGTTGTATTACTCATAAATGATTTATTGCTCAATTTTTACGACAGCAAAGATACAGTATAGGTTTGTGAATTAAAAATGTAAAATGCAAAATTCAAAAGAGTTAAGATCCAATGAGCAGAAGTCCTCATTTCAATTTCGTATTTTACATTTGAATTCTCTTTCGGGTTTTTAAATCTCAAACGATTTTTAATTAACTTGGCCGAAAATTCAACCATGTTAAGACCAAATAAAGACCGTTCAAATCGCTTAATCCTTGTACTCTGGATTTATACTGCCTGCACATTATTGGAATCCATTTCTGATATTTCGCAATACTTTCTCCTAAAAAGGATCGAAGCCGGAAATTTTGACATGAGAGAAATCGATGCAAATGATACAAGACAAAGTATTGTCGGAATAGTCATGGTATTATTGTACATCGGTGTGGCAATCGTTTTCATTCAATGGTTTAGAAGAGCATATTACAATCTGCACCAATTATCAAAAAACCTGTCCTTTAGTGAAGGATGGGCAGCCGGCGCATGGTTTGTTCCGATTATGAATTTAGGTCGGCCTTTCAATATCATGAAGGAAATGATGTCCGTATCAGAAAACATGCTGACACAAGCTAATCTGATTCGCGAAGATAAAAGACGGAGATATTCCGTAGGAATCTGGTGGACATTATGGATTGCCATCTCTATTCTTGCCGATGTAAATGCGCGAATTCAGGTTAAATCCGATAATATTACTGTTTTAATGAATAGCACACTGGCAGATGTTGTATTGGCTTTTGCATATATTCCGCTAACTATTTTTACCGTACGGATGATTAAATATTATGCTGAATTGGAAAATTATTTACCTCAGCTCAATACAGACAATATAGTACGCGAAATTAAAATCGATAATTCGGATATTTTGGACAGCATTTAAAAATTCAATGCGTTTATTTTAAAGGTTCACCAATTAAATACAAAATACCGACCGGCCCGGATTTTTGTCTTCCTACTTTCCATTCAAATTTTTCATGTCCGTTTACGCGTGAGATCAACTCATTCATTTCGGGGATGGTGTATGTTCGAAGTGCAGAAAGAATTCCATCCAGCATTACGAAGAGCGGAACCAAGGGAATCAGATAGGTAAAAACAATTCTTCCAAATGAAAACGGACGGATAAAAGGTGTCATCCACAAAACATTGATTGGTGAAAAAATCATTGCAAGGACACTCTTCACATCGCGCTCCTGTGATTCAAAAATAGCGATCGGACTATTAGAATCCACTGCATTCTGCAAAATCTGAACTGCATCCGACTCTGTGAAATGGTGCAGAGACAAAAACTGGGTACGAACTCCTTTTAGATCGGAAGGCACCTTACGTGCATCCACTGACTTAGATTCAAACTTAAAATTGGGAGATTGTCGACTGACATATTCAAATGCTTTCACATTCGGATAGTAATCCGTCAATACAATTTCCAGATCCGGATGAGTTT
Source organism: uncultured Flavobacteriales bacterium (assembly GCA_946886545.1). Next base: position 2,631 of record CAMPIU010000426.1, read on the forward strand.
CCCGCAGGCGTTTAGACAATTTGAATAAACCGCCGCCACCGCCGGAAGCCAAATCAATAATCCGTTGATTTCCGTTTCTTTTAAGTGTTTCGGATAAAAAAGGAGTAATTCCTTTATAAATATCAAATTGATTAGAGATAAATTGTAAAAAATCTGTGAGATAGTTTCTCAAAAACACCGGAAACCAACTCTGATCTTCAAATTCAAATAATTGTTTACGCTTCATAACGAAATATTTAGTATCTTTAGGTCAAATGTACTAAATTTATTTGAATTAGGTCAGGTTTACTAAAAACAAAATGAAAACACGAGATAAAATATTGCAAACAGCCCTGAACTTATTCAATCAGCATGGAGTTCCGAATGTTACTTTACGCAGAATTGCCGCTGAAATGTTTATTAGTCAAGGAAATCTGAACTATCATTTCAAGCATCGGGAAGATATCATCGAAGCGCTCTATTTTCAATTACTGGAAACATTTGAAACTGAAAAAGCGAAACTAGACACTGAAAATATAGATTTTCAATTTGTACTCGATTCTACTCGCGCCGGAATGGAAGCCCTTTTC
>CAMPIU010000427.1 GCA_946886545.1 uncultured Flavobacteriales bacterium
TACTAATACCTTTAATTGTTGAAACATTTCCTCATTTTGTTCAAAACCGTCTTGCCTCGCCATTCTTCTATGACTAACTTTGCTAGTTATGAAATTGTGCATCGCCGAAAAACCCTCCGTAGCTCGAGATATCGCAGAAGTCATTGGCGCCAAACAGCGTCATGATGGCTTTTACGAAGGAAACGGCTATTGGGTAACCTGGACTTTCGGACATTTGTGTACTCTCAAAGAACCGCACGATTATCACGAGAAATGGAAGTATTGGAAGTTGGAAGACTTACCTATTATTCCCGATAAATTCGGAATTAAACTCATTGAGGATTCCGGGGTTAAAAAACAATTTTCCATTATTGAAAAGCTGGTTGCTTCTTGTGAAGAAGTGATTAATTGCGGGGATGCCGGGCAAGAAGGAGAATTGATCCAGCGCTGGGTCTTGTCAAAAGCTAAATGCAAAGTTCCCATAAAGCGTTTATGGATTTCTTCTTTGACTGAAGAAGCTATCCGGGAAGGATTTCAAGCCCTGAGAACGGGTGAGCAATACCAGAATTTATATGCGGCAGGAAGTGCAAGAGCTATTGGAGACTGGCTTTTAGGGATGAATGCAACTCGTCTGTTCACCAAGAAGTTTGGTCAGGGAAAAGCAACTTTGTCTATCGGACGGGTTCAGACTCCAACCCTGGCAATGATTGTTAACCGTCAGAAAGAAATAGATGCTTTTCGCTCAGATGAATATTGGGAATTGAAATCGCTATATCGCGAAACAGAGTTCTCTGCTACCATTGATCGTTTAAAAACACAGGATAAAGCCGATAAAGGTTTGGCTTACCTGAAGGAACATCCTTTTGAGATCACTTCCTTTGAACAGAAGGAAGGAAAAGAAGGAAATCCGCGTTTGTTCGACTTAACATCTTTACAGGTCGAATCCAATAAAAAGATTGGAAATTCTGCTGAGGAAACCCTGAAAATGGTTCAGAGCCTCTACGAAAAGAAATTGGTAACCTATCCGCGTGTTGATACCACCTATTTGAGCGAGGATCTGCATCCGAAGATTGAGGGGATCATGAAAGGACTGACCTATTATTCCCGGTTTACCGAGCCGGTTTTAGGAAAGCCAATTCCGAAATTAAAAACCGTTTTCGACGATAAGAAAGTAACTGATCACCATGCGATCATTCCTACAGGAGTGCAGCCAAGTGGTTTGAGTCACCCGGAACAACAGATTTACGACATGATCGTTCGTCGTTTTGTTGCAGCATTTTACCCGGAATGCAAGGTTTCAAATACTACCGTTTTAGGCCGAGTGGGGCAAATCGAGTTTAAAGCTACCGGAAAACAAATCATTGAACCGGGATGGCGCGTGGTTTGGGAAGAAACTAGGGAAAGTGATTCCGAAGGAAAGAAAACAGTTGAAAAACCCGAGCAAACCATGCCTCATTTTGAAGAAGGTGAGAGTGGTCCGCACGAGCCATTCATTCACCAGGGAAAAACAAGTCCTCCGAAAGCATATACGGAAGCAACTTTGCTAAGAGCAATGGAAACTGCCGGTAAAATGATCGATGACGAGGAATTGCGTGACATGATGAAGGAAAATGGAATCGGAAGACCGGCTACGCGTGCTAATATCATCGAAACCTTGTTTAAGCGTAAATACATTGAAAAGAAACGCAAGAATCTGATTCCGACCAGCACCGGAATGGGTTTGATAGATACGATCCAGAATGAACTTTTGAAAAGTGCCGAATTGACAGGGCAATGGGAGCGAAAATTACGCCTGATAGAAAAAGGGGAATACGACCTGGAACAATTCAAACGCGAATTAATGGTTATGGTGCGCGAATTGACGGATGAGGTGATCTTTTCTCAGGCACCTGTCCGGATTCAGCTTCATACAGATCAACCTGTGCAGGTTGTTAAAGAAAAGAAAGAACGCAAAAAAGCTGAAAAGCAAGCTATCGAAGACTTGGATTGTCCGAAATGTAAGTCCAATAAACTGATGACCGGAAAAAGAGGAGTTGGTTGCAGTAATTTCAAAGTGTGCGGGTTCATGGTTCCCTTTGAATTACTTGGAAAGAAATTAACCGAAAAACAGCTTACAGATTTGATTTCCAAAGGAAAAACAGGAAAAATGAAAGGATTGCTGATTCCGGGATCACATCAGGTGATTGAAGGTTCAATTGCTTTGGATGAGAGCTTTAATATCACGGTGCTTTAAACATGCATTAATCGTTGCATCAATAAATCTTTTCGCGATTTGGAAACAGGAATTTGAGCTCCGTTTTCCAGTACCAGGTTGTTGTATTCCTTTTGGAATTTCTTGATGTATTTCAAATTCAGCAAAAAGGAGTGATGGACACGCATGAATTTGGATTCGGGGAGCATTGTTTCAAAAACCTTTAAATTTTTAGAACTGGTAATGTGTTCAGTGGTTGTTTGAATCATGGTATATTTTCCATCAGCTTTGAGGTAAACGATGTCATCAATTTTCAGGAAAATAATAGCATCTAATCCGGTAATTCCAATCAGATCCGAGTTAATTAAGTTTTCTTCATTTTTATCCGGAGGATTACTTTGTAAATCTACAGTTTGTGCATCCACATCCTGAATTCGCTGAATGCAATTTCGTAAGTCCGAAGAATTGATTGGTTTTAGTAAGTAATCAAAGGCACCTTTTCTGATCGCCGCAATCGCGTGTTCGTCATAAGCAGTGATAAAAACAACCTTAGTCTCAAAAGGGATTTCATCTACCAAATCGAAACTGGTTCCGGACTGTAGTTGAATATCAAGGAAAGCCACGTCAATGCTCATTTCATCGAAGACTTGCTTCGCCTCTTCCACAGTGGCAACACTTGCAGCAATTTCAATTTTCGGATCGATCTTATTAAGCAAGGCCGCCAAACCTTCTCTGCTTATTCGGATATCATCTAAAATGAGAGCTTTCACTTTACTTCAGGGATTAAATTTCTAGCATTTCTCCGGACATCAATGGGATTTTAAAGATAACGGTCGTTCCGCTGTTGTCCGGTTTATCAATAATTTCAAAGATAACGGAATATTGGTACTTTTCCTTTAATAAATTAATCTTATCAAGGACCATGTTCCACCCATGCGAAATATGGTTTGCACGGTAGGTATTGATTCGTTTGGCTTCCTGTCTGCCGATTCCATTATCTTCAATTTTCAAAATGATATTATCTCCTTC
>CAMPIU010000428.1 GCA_946886545.1 uncultured Flavobacteriales bacterium
AGATGGAACTTTATCAGTCAGGGAGCGGTTAATCATCCGGAAAATTGCTAAGGAACCCTGGTTTCCGGTTTCGATTGATGAAATTGAGACTATTTTGAAAATGTATGTGAATGGTGAAGGTTTAAAGCATTTTTGAAAAATTCACAAATCTATTGCATTTTTCACCTTCTTTTCTTAATTTGCATCACCCAAAACCCACAATGACAATGAAACGCAAAACTCTCCTTGCAATACTTGCGTGTATTCCCTTTATTGGTTCCTCTCAAAATTCCACATGGGAAAAAGAAATGATCGCAATTACAGAAGGCACTTCTGAGCACATAATAATGGGGTCCGCCGGAATCCGGGCCGCGCAGTGGGATCAACTCCAACATCCCAAATTTTGGCAACGGATCATGACTCTTTCTCCGGATTCGGTTTTGGTCAATGTCGGGGCAACCAGACAAATTATTGCTAAAATGTCGAACAAGGATTGGCATGCTCAAACGGAGGTTCAAAAAACAGTATTCAAAGACAGCGTGCGTGCTTTATTGGGATTGAGTGCGGAAGAACGGATCAATGTTACCACCGGAAAGAATGATTTTTATCGCTTTGACCTGGTTTTTGAAAGTTTGCCGAAAGGAGTTTCTGCTTTCGAACAGTTTGGGGTAGATCCATGGTATGCTCAATCGATTTTATTGATTGAAAGTCCCGGAAGAATGCAAAAATCATCCGTAGGAGCATACGGACCATTTCAACTGATGCCTTCGGTAGCCCGTTCAATGGGATTGACTGTCAATCGTTCTGTAGATGAGCGAAAAGACTTCATGCGTTCAGCGTATGCCGCTTCTCAATTGTTAAAACGGATTTGTATTCCCTCAGCAAAAAGTATTGCGGAAAGCGCCGGTTTAACTGTCGATGAGCAATCTATTTGGTTTCGTTTATTGACGATGCACGTTTATCATGCAGGAGCTTTGAACGTGAAAGCAGTGGTAAATGCAATCGGTCCGGTGAACTCTGGAGAGGAATTGATCCAAAAGATGTGGGTTACCAGCGCTGCAAGTTTTGGAAATGCATCTCAAAATTATTCCCAGTTGGCTTTGGCTGCGCACATTCAGTTAAATCAAATCATTCAGGGTAAGGGGATTCCGGTTTATAGCTGTAATATCGTTGAGTAGAAACAATTAAGCTTTCTGGAATAAAATACTCAATGAATTAACGCAATGACGGGTGTCTTTCTGCGTGAAATTTTCTCCGTTAAAGACATGGCCCAGATGACCGTCACAGTTCGCACAAACAATTTCTACTCGCCGACCATCCGGGTCGGGAATACGTTTAATGCTTCCGGAGATTTCATCATCAAAGGAAGGCCATCCGCATCCGGAATCAAATTTGTCTGAACTTTTATACAAAGGAGCCTCACACCGACGGCACACGAAAATGCCTTGTTCATCCCATTTGTTATATTGACCGGTGAAGGGATATTCTGTTCCTTTTCGAACAATAATACGCTCTTCGTCAGGAGTCAACGGATTCCAATCTTTCTTTTCTTTCATCAGTTTAATTTGGCATTACAAGGTACAAAAAAAAAGCATGTTGAAGGAATCGAATTTCAATGAGTTGGAATTTTGAGAATCTGGAAATTCGCGAATTCGCTTGTTCGCAAAGATGCGGACATATTTCGAGTTAATTATCTCGCTATTAATTGGTTGTGTTTTTAAAAATGAGGCGGAAAAAGTCTGGATTTACAAATCTTTTTTAGATGATCAAAACGAAAAAAGGCTGCCATTTACTTAGCAGCCTTTCAAATATTAAAAGAATTCTTTATACACTCATCCCATCAATCTTACCCATAATTTGCTTTGCGTAAAAATCTGTTATTTGTTTCAAAATATTGGTTTTCTTATTCTTCGCTGCAATAACCATTTTCGAACCGTCTCTGTTTGCATTGATCGTTACGTATTGAAGAATTTCAACAACTTTCGCTTCGTCCTCCAAATCCAAACTGGAGATATCCATTTTTTCAAAAGCAATGAAGAGTGAGAAGCTGTCTTCACCAAAATTCTTAGCATAAGAAGGAAGATTTAATTTTCCGCCGCTTGCTTTCCCACTTGAAGCAAAGATTCCTTGTTTGTTCGATTTAATGCGGAGATCTCCCATGATATAAGTGTCTCCTTTCTTTTCTCCAAAAGCTGAAAATTGCTCATCTAATAGTTTTTGCAGGATGTCGCCTTTCGGACCAAGGCCCAGGAAACTGTTGTATTCCAATTCCATCCCCATTGCTGATTTAGCATCTCCATTGAAAACAATGCCCGCCTGACCGGAAAATAACTTTGAGAACGGATTTTCTCCAAGTGCCATTAATGCAAACTTTGCCTCACCTGGAAAGTCTTCTGTTAATCGTTTGTGAGCAGTCGGCAGATAAGCATCTAAAAAACTTTCACCTTTTCTCAGGTCCAGGTTCATTGCAATTCCCATCCAGGGATCACCGCCGCCAAGTTTGCTTACCATAGTAGAACCGTTTTTATCTTTGAAAAACAGCTCATCTTTCAAATCCTCGGAGAAAAGGTTTGTTGATTCTACTGTAGCCATTCCGTCTGTGAAATTTGCTACCGTTTTGATATAAGCATTTTCCACTAAATCATTTAAATGTTCTTTCTTTTCTGCTGAAAGTTTCGCTAATTCCGTATTGGAAGTGGTCAATAAACGGGCAATATCAATCCCTGAAACAATATCTCCCTTTTGCTCGATGATTTCTTCTGCAGTATCATCCGAAAGATCACCTTCTGTTAACTTAAATGCTTCTTTTATTTTGGCTTTACCATCATAATCTCCCGGCTTGCTGATGATAATCAGGAGTTTATTTCGGATCCCAAAGGTTACATCATCTTCTTGGTGATAAGAAACATCTCCATTTTTGTCAAGTGCATATCCCATTTCACTAATGATCGATTCTAGGCTGTCCTGATCTTTAATGTTGATTAATGCATAAACTGTTTCAGGAGTTCCATCGTGAGCGAAAGGAGCCTCTAATGCGTAGTAAATGGGTTTGTCAATTTCCAATCCCTTTTTCCAGTTACCTAAAACGCTTCCCAAAATGGTATTCACCTTTGGTATGCTCTTGTAGTCTGCATTATTTAGGATATTCATGGCGCTGATGTGACCAAAAGCAACTATTTTTTCATTACCTTCAATCATTGCTGAAGTAGCT
>CAMPIU010000429.1 GCA_946886545.1 uncultured Flavobacteriales bacterium
TTTGAAACAGTGAAGGTGCTTTTTAGAATAGAAGGGTTTGTTCCTACCGAATAGGTATTTGATTCAAACAAACCTGCAACTTTAGTAGGAGATATTCGCGCCTGCGGATTATCACATTTCACAATCGGTTTGTCAAAGCGCGATACGGAAGTGTATTTTCCTTTTTTCAGTTTTTCCTGGTCTTCCGCTTTCATTTTGTGTATGACACTCTGGAAATTAGGAGCTATACGCGTCAGGGTTTTTCCATCCCAGCTCAGCCAGTTTTCGTCTAATGCCGGATCGTTCTTGTCTTTGATCTCTTCTTTTATGATCTCGCGAATCCCATCCTGAAGGTCGGAAACAGATTCAAAATCACAGGAAATCTTGAAAATAAAATCGTCGTAATTCGATTCTACCTTTACATTCGAAATTCCTTGCTTTTCTTCCAGTTTATTGCGGTAGTATTCAATTTTTTCTTTGATTTCAGGAAGTTTGGGAATGCGTTTTCCTTCTACGCTGTCCAGTGCCAGGATCGAATTGATTTTCACCTTGCTTGCACTCATGTTTACGGTATACTTGTATGTACCGCTCCCATCTGTATGAAGGGTAATATCATCCCAGATGTCCACGCAGGATGACAATATAAGAATCAGGAAACCAATTAGAAAAACACGCATAAGTCAATTTTCAAGTACAAAAATAAGAAAAAGCATCAGTCCGCCGCGGCAGAAAGACCGAATTACAACACTTATGAAATGTTACTGCGAAAGTAATTCGAGAGAAAATTAAGAATCAAAAACAGTACCAGAAAAAGAAAGATTAGTTATTGGAAAAAATAACTTTGATTTTCTGTTGTGGTGAAGGTAGCTGACCGGCCACAAATAAATGCCCGGTTATCGGAAATATGTCCCACCGGACTTAGAAATGCAATAGGGAATGAGTGGTATTTGCAGTGTTCTAAAATGAGTTCTTCCACAGTCCATTGAGTAGCGATTGCGGTATCTTTCATGTCAGTCATCCCGCCAACGATTAACCCTGCAATACGGTCAAATACACCTGCAAATTTGAATGCCAAAAGCATGCGGTCTAAGTGATAGACCTGTTCACCGATGTCTTCTATAAACAAGATCGCGTTTTCGTAGTTCGGAGAATAGGGAGTTCCAAGCAGGGAATAAAGTATGGATAAATTTCCTCCAACTACATTTCCCGTTGCCATTCCGTATTTATTGGAGGGATGGGTGTTCCAGATGTATTGATTCTCTTTTCCCCGGAGAACATTTACCAACGATTCGAGTGATTCCTCCGAGTTTTCATGGAAATTCAGGGGCATACTTGTGTGTGCTGTTTCAATGCCGAGTTTCAGTCCCAGGCAATGAAAATTGGTGATATCGGAAAAGCCCAGAATCCATTTCGGTTCACGTAAGAGATTGGCCCAGTTTACCAGGTCGAACAAACGGATTGCACCGTATCCTCCGCGGTTGCATACAATTGCTTTCACATCCGGGTGATCAATGGCCCATTGCAAATCATTTGCACGTACTGTATCGGTTCCGGAGAAATAACGGTATTCACTTGCGGCATTCGGACCAATAATCACTTTAAATCCCTGGTTTTCGAAATAATTTTTTGCGAAATCAATATAGGATGCTTCGATTGCCTTTGCAGGAGAAACAAGTGCAATGGTATCACCGGGTACTAGTTGTGGAGGACGAATCATGACCCTAAAATTAATTCAAAGGATGAATACAAAATTTAAAAGAACAGTAGGGGTGAAAAATTTTTCGCCCCTACTGTTTATATTTTATAAATCAATTAACCATTGATTGGCCCCATAACTACCATATTTTCCATCGTTGGGGTAGGGCTGCCGCCTCTTTTTTCCAGTGTGATGGCAAAAGCTGTTATGTTTTGAGCATTCACATCGAATGGATCTGTCATTTGTTCTACCTCATCGTAGTTGAACAAACCGACTGAAACAGGTTTTCCATCAGCGATCACCCACAATTGATATTGCATATCTGCAGGCGGAGGAGTGATTTTTTCAGCATGCATCACCGCTTTTTTCATATCTGCGCTCCACATCACTTTCACAGCAGCGTCGGGTTCCTTTTCGGTTCCTTTCATCATGACTGTTCGGGTACTTTGTTCAGCTAAGACTTCCTGAACCGTTTGCAAATGATCTTTTTCCAGCAGTAAAGCCTGTAAAACCTGGCTGTCTTTCAAATGTTCATTTTCCATGGAGGCCAATGCGGAATCCAGGCGTTTCACTTCGCGATTGGAAATAACCCACAATGCACCGATTCCCATCGTTAATATCAATGAAGCAGCTGCCATCATTTTCCACAGGGGACTGACACCTCTTATTTCAGTAGTTGTATTTAAAGGGATAATTTTTGTTTCTTGCTTTTTCCCGGCATCCACATTACCTGCAGGATTTTCCTGAGGTGTTTCAGCAATCGTTTTTAAGATTGAAGCCCGGATAGCTGAATCAGGAGCCTGCGCCTGTTCAAACATCATTTCTTCGCATCTTTTCTGAACGCGAATAAACTCTGCCTGAATTTCAGGATATATTTTCGAAAGACATGCAACCTCCTGAACTTCCTGTGGGGAAGCAAGACCGAGTGTTACCGACTCCAAAATTCCTGACGCTATGTATTCGTTTATATCCACAATATCAATAATGTAAACCATTTTCTTAACTCCATCATGGCCATCCGTGAGCGTGTTTTCACAGTTCCGAGCGGAATTTCCAACTCATCTGCTACCTCCTGCTGCGTATATCCTTTGAAGTATAAGTACTCAATCATTGTTTGCTGTTCTTCCGGAAGGCGGTCTACCAATTGTCTTAATCCAATGGTGCTTACATTCTGTTGAACTGTTACAGAGCTATTTACGGTAGTTTCCAGAATTTGGATTTCAGACTTACCTTCTTTTTTTAATTTTCTCAATGCATCGATTGAAGTATTTCGTGCAATATTGAGCATCCAGGTGAAAAAACTACCCTTTGTATCATCATACATCAGGATATTTTTCCAAACCTTAATGAAAGTGTCCTGAAGAACATCCTGAGCAAGGACTTCATCGTTAATAAAACGGGAAATTACGCCGTTAATCGCTCCGCAATAACGATCATAGACCTCAGCAAAAGCGCTTTGATCTCCTGCTTTTACTTTGCTCACTAAAGCATTAATTTCTATGT
>CAMPIU010000430.1 GCA_946886545.1 uncultured Flavobacteriales bacterium
GTTTATAGACACCTGTTAAATTCCCATTATGGTCGCGGGTAAGTAAACATAAAACGTTAGTATGCATCACCATACTGACAACCTGTTTATCACTGTTCGGAAAGGCTTCTGTTATCCATTCTGCCCAGTTTGTTCCACCATCAAGACTTCTGAAAATCCGGACGGTATCATTTACCCCGTTTACTGCCCCTGCCGCATACACTATATTGGAATTGTTTTCGTCGTAAACAACAGCATAAATGTATTCATAGTTTGGAGTCAGAAACACATCAGACCAGGTAATACCTCCGTCGGCAGAACGGGCTATCTTGCCTTCTTTGCCAATGAAAATGGTGTCAGGATCGGTGGGATGAAAGGCAATACCATTAACCGCATTATTGGATTCCACAGCCGACATCGTCCAGTTTGTTCCCGAATCAAAAGAGTATGCCAAATAAGAATCGAAAAGTGAAAGTTCTCCCCCGGAATATATCCGGGAGCTGTTCAAGGGGTGGTAGCGGAGTACACAAGACTGGTAAAGTGAATATCCCCAATCCAGATAAATCGGTGTCCAGCTTGCACAAAAATCAGTAGAACGGGCAACGCATGATCCGGTCATCGCAATAATTTCATGATGGTTATCCGGATTCACATCAATTCTGGTTCCTTGTTGAAAATCAATCCCGGTCCCACCGAAACCATTGGTGACATTCGTGAAAGAAATCCCGTTATTGATCGATGCGAAAACAGTATTTCCTTCCGTGCTATCGATAACGCAAACTATTGAATCCGGACCGATCAGTGCAAAATCATTTATTTTCATTCCCTGAAATCCCGCCGGGATCCAAAGCGTATCATTCGATGTTACTGATTTTTTAAACAAGCCGTCCAGTGTCGGCACATACATCGTATCTTGTTTTAATTTGATCAGTGCGTTCGTTGCAGAACTTAACTTTTGAGAAGGTGATCCCAAATAAGTGAACTGGCTATATGTGTTCCCGGATAATAGCAATAAGAACAGGAATAGTTTGATTCGAATAGTTTTCATTCAATTATTGTTTGATGTCTTGTAGCATACATACAATTGAAGATCCTGAAAGGTTGCCTGTCCCGGAATAAAGTGGTTTTAATGTTACGTTATTACCCAATAATACAGAATTATCCCGGAAAATAAAACACTCTGCCAAACACAGTTATAGTTCCGATATGAAGGTTTGGCCGCAGATCAGCTATCAAATTCTAAATTCTCCATATTCACCTGTCAACTTATACGAAAAGAGTTGTAATTTAAGTCTGTCAAAAACGTAATATGAAAAAAACTTTAAGCTTAATGATGCTTATCCCGGCGTTTGCCATAGCCCAACCGGCCTCCTGGGAAAGTCGTGGAATTGGCGGCGGCGGCGCACTATTTTGTCCAAGTATCAGTCCACTTGACGCCAACAACATGTATCTTCAATGCGATATGTCGGAGGTTTTTTATACTACAAATAAGGGTGCTTCATGGGATATTCTCCATTTCACTGAAATGATCTCAACGGGTGGAATCAATACGGTGGAATTCACCTCTTCCCCTAATATTCTCTACGGTGTAAATATGGATTATATTACCGAAGAAATCTTTCCGGTTAAAAGCACGGATGGTGGTGCTCACTGGTCACCGACTATTGAAGATCCGACTGCATCCGAAACATGGTACTTGTCAGCCGATCCGCAATCGACCGATCGCCTCCTGGTAGCTTCTTATGATGAATTATTTTTTTCAAATGACGGCGGGGCAAACTTCGAAAGCGTATTTTCCATGAGTGACTTCCACATTGCCGGCGTTTTTTGGGACGGAAATACAATTTACGTTGGAACAAGACAGGGATTACTTGTTTCAACAAACGCTGGAGTCACGTTCTCAATGAGCAGTACTCCCGGGATTCCGGCAGGAAGTGGTTTCATCTCTTTTACAGGGGCAAAGTCCGGTGGTACCACTCGCCTTATGGCAACTATTGCCGACCAGGGAGATCTTTATCCCGGTATCAAGGCCCTGGATATAGGAATTTGCACAGGAATCATTAAACTGGATGTCGGAGCAGGTAGTTGGATTAGTGCATACAACACGATCGATACCAACCATGAGGTTTTCCTGATCTCCTCTGCTACAAACGACATCAACACCTTTTATGTGGGCGGAACGAACACCGTTAACAGTTTCCCGGTGGTTTACAAAACAACGAACGGTGGGTCAAGTTGGTCTGAAACATTCATAGGAATAAACAATCAGAATATCACTACCGGATGGAGCGGATACCAGGGCGATGAAAACTGGTGGTTCGGTGAGATTATCTTCGGGCTTGAAACAGCACCAAACGACGCAAACACGGTAGTTATTACTGATTTTGGATTTGCACACATAAGCTCGGATGGGGGCGCAAACTGGTCCCAGGCATACGTTCAGCAGACTGATCAAAATCCCGCGGGAAATGCAACACCAACCGGGCAATCCTATGCCGGAAACGGTCTGGAAAACACGGCGTCGTGGTATATGCACTGGTCTGATAACAATACTGTTTTCGCAGGATATACAGATATCACCGCAATCCGAAGTACAGACGGAGGACAGAAATGGTCTAAAAATTATTCGGGAATCGATTACAACACCGTATACCAGGTTGTAGAAGCTCCGAATGGAACCTTATATGCAGCAGTGTCAAGTGTTCACGATATGTATCAAAGTACCTATCTGCAGGACATCAGAATTGATAACGGTTCGGGAGCCATTCTTTACTCTACCAATGGCGGTGAGGATTGGAATCTGTTACACGATTTCGACATGCCGGTAATCTGGATGGCCATCAACCCGAACAACCCGAATGAAATGTATGCAAGTGTCATTAATAGTCTGGACGGTGGTATTTATAAAACCACCAATCTTGGCAATAATGCATCTTCTTCATGGACGATTACGGGAACTCCTCCTCGTACTGAAGGTCATCCATACAATATTCGTATTCTCAATGATGGAACCTTGGTTTCAAGCTGGTCCGGACGCCGGGATAACAATGCTTTTACAGAAAGTTCGGGAATATTTATCTCAACAAACGGCGGCACCAGCTGGCAGGACGTGAGTTCGCCGGCTATGCATTACTGGACGAAGGATATTATCATCGATCCGCACGATGCCACTCAAAACACCTGGTATGTTGC
>CAMPIU010000431.1 GCA_946886545.1 uncultured Flavobacteriales bacterium
TTCAAATAGTGAAGGAAACCTAGGAAGTGCCAACGCTTCAGCTATCCAGCCGGACGGAAAAATTGTTACTGTACTTGAAAGAGACCCGAACTCGTCCGATCTGATGATGCATGTTTACCGCTATCTGGCAAACGGAATGCCGGATCCGACATTCGGAACGAACGGTGCTATGTCCACTTTCTGCGGACAAGACAGCCGCGGGTACGAAGTTGTCATCCAGCCGGACGGGAAAATTGTATTGGTCGGTGAATCGGAATACTGTATCAACGGGATTTGCGGTGCAAGCCAATTCATTATGATGCGATTGAAAACCAATGGAGACCTGGACTCCACTTTTGGTGTTAACGGACACTTGCTATCCAATCATGTGTTTGGAACTACCGGAACCTATTCCATTCCAAAAAACCTGCATATTCTTCCGAATGGAAAATTCATGGTCGGAGGAATCGGTCCCGGAGGAAAACCGGCGATCGTTCGTTTGAATAGTGATGGTTTCCCGGATAACACCTATGGCGTAAACGGCGTTTTTTCACTGACAAATATTACCCGGTCACAATACAGAAGCATGGCAATCGGTCCGAATGGCGAGGCTTACGGATTATTGATCACAGATACCTGGGATCAAACCACTATTTCTTATGATTCAACGAATTTCTCAGACAATACCGTATTCAAATTAACGCCAAACGGAACATTGGACCTGGCTTTTGGCACCAATGGGATCTTCCGGTTTGATACAGATGTAACGGATCAGCCTTTTTCGATCACCGTTGCAAGTAGCGGAAAAGTACTCGTGGCCGGCTACAATATGCCGGAACATTACTACTACTCACCAATGTACTTCAACGGATATGGTGAAGCAAACGGCGGGTTTGTCGCTTTTTTGAATCCGGGTGGCACATTGGATATGAGTATTCCAAATGGATTTAAAACCTTTGATTTCCAGGAAGACTCTGCAACATTCTTCAATAAGATCATCGAAAAAAGCCCGAGCGAATTCCTGATCTGTGGATTTACTACCGATTTTACAGGTGGAAATTTCCAGAATAAAGGATTGATCGTCAGCATGACAAATCAGGGTCAATTGAATACGGCGTTCAACGGGAATGGCTACATGATCTTTGATCACGGAATAGTCGGTACTTCAGGCTGGAACGGAAAACTGGCTAATTTCATGGATGTTGACCTGATCAGCAACAAGATCATCCTGACCGGATACCGGAATCCGATTGGCGGAGCAACGAAAGGCAGCATTTACATTTTGCAGTTACTCTATGGTCCGGCGAGCAACCTGGCTGTTGAAGAATTTTTCGGGGAACAAGACTTTTCGGCATATCCGAACCCGGTTACGAATAAGCACTTTGTTGTTAATATAAAAGAAGAAGCAAAACTTCAGCTAGTTGGATTGGACGGAAGAATACTCTATGAAAGCGAAGTTTTTGAAGGGATCAACCAAATTGCGGTAGACGCTGATTATAAAGGCATAGCGATATTGAAAGTGGAAACAAAAGAAGGGAAAGTGGGAACGAAAAAATTACTTTTTGAGTAATTTTTTAATTATCAATTATTAAGGTAGCTCCTGATAGAGATAATCTCTTTTTTTAACCGCGAAGATGCGGAGAACGCAAAGTTTTACAACAATCCCCTTTGCGCTCTTTGCTTCTTTGCGGTTATTTTTTTGATCCAAACTTCCTGTTATCTCCTACAGAAGAACACAGCGTTTTTAATTATTAGAAAGGATTTAAACCTATTTTTTACCGCAGAGAAGCGGAGATCGCAGAGTTTTACAACAATCCCCTTTGCGCTCTTTGCTTCTTTGCGGTTATTTTTTTAGTTATTCGTTACAAGTTGTTAAAACGAAATCCTCAAATTTCCATTCCCCGAATACAAATGTATATTTGCACCAAAGTTTACAAACATGTATTCCAAGGAAGAGCTGAAACAATTAAAAACCGATTTCTGGAACCAATTCAAGGTTCAGATGCAGAAAACGCGTTCTTCCAACGGTCGCAGAATGAACTGGCTGGCCTACCCTTCCGAAGTAAAAGACATTTATATCCGTGTGGATGCAGACGGGAAAGGTGCCCGCCTTACCTTCGATATCCAGGGAAAAGATGCCGGTGTACGTCAAATTTTGTGGGAACAATTACATGAATTGAAACTTGTGATGGAACAGGAAATGGGAACCGACGGTCTTTGGATTGAAAATGCAAGCACTCCTGTTGTTCCGGCATTCAACCGGATCATTTGGGAACGGTCCGACCTAAACTTTTATAAACCTGAAGATCACCCCGAGATAATAAACTATTTAGCCGATCGTTTAATTCATTTTGATGCCTTTTACCAGGAATTTAAGGATATCTTGATAAATCTAGCAATGTAGCTAAAGTCTTTGTATTTTTGCCTTATGTTAAAACAAATTGCCCTTATTTCAAGCGTTTTGGTTTCAGCGCTTTCTACTCAAGCTCAAACAACTATTTTGGAGGAAGATTTCCAACAGGGAATTCCTGCCAACTGGACGATTATAAAAAATGATCCGTATATCGAAGACACAAGCGTAAGTGAATTTTCGCCCGGCTGGATCTCCATTGCCGATCCTGACAATACAACAGATACTATTGCAGCTGCAACATCTTATTTTACAGTGTCTCAGAAAGCCAGCCGCTGGTTAATTTCTCCTCCGATCACTATCGGAGCGTTTGGAAACTATTTGAAATGGAATGCGAAATCCTTTGATCCTAGTTATCCGGACACTTACCAGGTATTGATCTCTGTTACAGACACACAAATTTCAAGTTTCACCGATACCCTGTCTCGTGTTGAATTCGAATGGGAAGACTGGACGCAACACGAAGTGAACCTGGATGAACTCGGATACAGCAACAACGAAACCATTCACATTGCATTTGTTTTGGAAACACAGGGCGGATACAAATTATTCCTTGACAGCATCAACGTACGTAAAGACGATCCATTGGCTCTTGACGAACAGTTCCTGCAAATAGACGTTACAATCTATCCCAATCCGACAAGCGATTTGATCTATTTTTCATCTGCCGATTTAACGCAGGTTGCTGTTTACAATACTGCCGGAACATTGATCTATTCACAGGAAAAATCAAATCCGATCTCCATGAACCGTTTTGACCAGGGAATTTACCTGGTTCG
>CAMPIU010000432.1 GCA_946886545.1 uncultured Flavobacteriales bacterium
CCTTATAGTAGTCAGATAAATTATCGAATAACTATTTTTCTGTTTTAATCACACGAAGTGTTTGGTTTTCAGAAGCAGATGCGATGCGGACAATGTAAGTTCCGGCTGCCAATTTTGACAAGTCTGCCTGTAAACGATGAGTTCCTTTTGCAAGGTATTCGTTGGCAAGAACCATGCGTTCTTTTCCTGAAAGATCAAATACAACTACAGAAACATTCTCATCTGAATTTGTTGTAAATGTTACAGTTGCCAAACCATTTGTCGGGTTAGGGAACGATTCGGCTTTTGATCCTCCAACAGCTGATGTTGTTGCAATACCGCGCTCCTCAGGACAACCGTCAGGATTTACATTCGCAGTAAATGTAGTGCTGCCACCGCAATTATTAAATGTACAGAATGTCCCTGTTACTGTAACTACTGAGTTAACAGTACCGATCTCAATATTGGCACAATTACCGGTAGTTGACAACACAACTGCATCACCCGTTGTTACACTGAAATTATATGTGGAAGCACCGATATTATGTGATCCAAGTCCTGTAATACTGTCAACAGAAAGTGTGTCCCATTCTGTAAACAAAGTCGGGAAACCACCGATTCCTGCTAAATCCGGATTTACTGTGATCCCGGAATAAACACATGGTTTTCTTAGCAATGTTTTGTTTTCAGTTGACCAACGGTAAGTAGCACTTAAGGTATCTGAGTCTCTCCAGGAAGATCCCGGATCATTTCCAACCGAACCAAAAATATCAACAGCACTTGTTGTGCTCAATTTGAACAATACCAATGCATCGTCTCCGTTGAATTGCAAGTTTGCAGAAGTAAGATCCGGAGTTCCAGTAGTCCATGCCGTTGCAGAAGGGTGAGCTACTACAAACACATCTCCGGCAACTAATGTTCCTGACAATGGGATTGTAAATGTTGGTGCTCCGGCCAATGATGCCCCGTTGTGATATGCTCTCAACTCATACCCTGACAAATCAACATCAGAACAAGTACCGTTAAAGATCTCTACATATTTATTAAATCCACTACCTTCTACATACTGAGAGAAGATCAGGTCTTTTGCTGCTAAAGTTGCACATGCCTGAAGCACGTCTTTCGGGCAGCCCTGGATTCCTCTTGTTTGGCAAAATTCAGCAACCGGGTAAACCAATACATACTCTTTTGAAGAAATAGCTTCACAACCATCTTCACTGCTTACAACAACATAGTAAGTTCCAGAACCACTTACGGTTAAAACATCCGTATCAGCACCGGCAATCGTTCCATCCTGGTTGAACCATTGATAGAAAGGATTAACGATATCTGTAGTAACTGTTAATTGAGGCATCGTGCCGCCTGCACATAGAATAGTTGATCCTGTAACTGCAATACTTGCTGTTTGCTCTCCACATGGAGTAGTTGAACCACAGTCTGTTGAGATATCATCTACTCTAAATTGCGGATTGGAACTGGAAGTCCCAACCAAAGTACTGCGAAAACGGATGCGTAAGTTTGATACCAAAGCACCGGAAGGCAAGGCAGCCGCTACTTTATGCCATTTTGCAGTTCCTGTACCTGTTGGTAATGCGGGAAAACTAATCGGGCTCCAGCTAGCACCATTGTCATTACTGTACTCTACTGTCAGGAAATCTATCCCGTTGGAAGCATTCGTTGTTTTGAATAAACCAAAGCGAATAGAATCTGAAACGGAACATAAAGAAGCATTAACTCCTTGCATTTCAAATATTTCCTGTGCCTGAATTAATGTGTTATATCCTCCTGACGCACCGGAATAACCTGTTGACTGAGTGGTAATTCTCATATCAGCTGTTCCGGTGTAAGTAAGTGATACTTCAGCAAAATCACCTGCAGCTTCCCTGGCAGCGATCGTTTGTGTTCCAGTCCCATTGGTACCCATTGTTTCCAATATTTGTCCGTTTGCGACAAATCCCATCATTGCAATTGCCCCGGTGGCAATTAACTGTTTTAGTGTGTTACTTGTTTTCTTCATAACTTTTCTTTTTTAAAGTGAATAATGGTTTCGAAACCGAAGTAAAGTTACAAGCAACTGATTCTAAAGACTTAAAGCCAATAACAACAATGTTTTAAGTTTTCCGGAAAATTGAAAGCTATATTAATTTTCAACAAACCAAACGGAACAAAAAATCGTTTTAGATTTGAGAAAATACATTTAGGAAGTGTGTACTTTCTTTTAGAAAGAATAGAAAGTAAAATTTTGGACTAATTTTTGGATTATAATAAGACGTAATGGACCCTGAAATCCGGGCGGTTTAATTTGTTCAATTTTTCGTTAAAAAGGAAATTAAAACTCTATTTATTCACGAGTTATCAGAAAGTAAACAAGCACGTAATCAATTATTTACATTCCGTCAGCAGATCTGAAAAGGATTTTATAAATCTCACTAATTTTAATTTGGTTTCTGGGTCATTTACTTCACCCGATTCTGAAATTTTTCCTTTTATTCCGGAAATCAGAAGGGTGGTTTCATCAATAAATTGCGCCATCAATGTACGCATGATCAGTTGCAATTCTTCGTGTGCTTTTTCTCCCTGGGCAGAAGCCGTAATCAATCCACAGGGTTTATCTGAAAAAACGGTGGTTGAGACACACCATTCGATTGCATTTTTTAATCCGGAAGGAATACTGAATACATATTCCGGAGTACAAATAATGATTCCGTCGGCTTGTTCAATTTGTTCTCTAAGAGAAATTACTTCTTTCGGAGGATTATTTACTGATAGTTCCGGATCGAAATGCGGAAGAGACTTCAATTCATTGAAAATAGTCCATTCGAAGTCTTTTTCAGTTTGGTTTGCCAGGAATTCTATTAGCCGTTGATTGGCAGAGTTTTCACTTGCACTGCCTATGATTGCCAGGATTTTTTTCATTTCAAAGGTAACCATATTTCAGGAGTGATCTTTTTACTTGTTGCAGCTTCTACAAGTGGTAACAGGAATTCATTTTCGCTCTTCCCACTATCCTCAATTAATTTATCAAATACCATGATTGCCAGTGGAAACAAGGAAGTAATATCCAATTTCCAAGTTCCGTTTTCCTTATGAAACTCAAAATACATTTCCGTAGGTGCACCTTTAGCAATGAATTGAGCACTAGCAAAATCCTTATTGATTTTAATTTCACCTATTGTATTATTTGCAAC
>CAMPIU010000433.1 GCA_946886545.1 uncultured Flavobacteriales bacterium
AATAAAAACAAACAAACATGAAACGTCCAGTAACAATTATAGCAGCAGCTTTCGCAGGCTTGGCGCTATCTTTCACAGTCGCAACAACAGCAATTTGGTCATCAGACTCATCACATTCAAGACTTGGGTTTACCGTTACTCACATGGGAATCTCTGACATGAACGGTAGCTTTAATAACTACGAAGTAAAAATGACTGCAACAAAAGAAGACTTTTCCGACGCAAA
This sequence comes from uncultured Flavobacteriales bacterium, assembly GCA_946886545.1. The sequence continues at coordinate 227 of CAMPIU010000433.1, forward strand.
AGTTGAGTTGACAGGTGATGTTAACAGTATCAACACAGCAAATGAAATGCGTGACGGTCACTTGAAAGGTGCTGATTTCTTTGACGCGGAGAAATTCCCGAAATTCACTTTCGTAAGCAAATCGTTTACAAAAGTTGCAAAGTCTAAAAACGAATACAAAGTAGTTGGTGATTTAACATTACACGGTGTAACGAAAGAAATCACAATGATTGCTGTTCACAATGGAACAATTACTCATCCAATGAATAAAAAAGAAGTGAGTGGTTTTAAGATGACAGGAACAATTAATCGAATTGATTTCGGTGTTGGAGCAGCAAACCCAGGGATTGGTAACGAGGTTAAAGTTACTGCTGACTTGGAATTGGTTAAAGAATAAGCATGAAAAGAATAGGTTTTTTTACGGCAATACTCCTCCTGGTCGGGGGAGTATTTGCATTCACACAGGTCAAAACCTGGAAAGTATCTAAAGATTACAGTGTTGAATTCTCTGCAAAGGGGGTGAATGGCATCTTTAAAACGTTTAGTGCTACCATTAATTTTGATGAAGCAAAACTTGCTGCTTCCAAGTTTGTAATGACGATCGATGTGAATTCGATTAATACCGGAAATGGTTTACAAAATAAACATGCTCTGGGTGCTGAATGGTTTAATGCAGAGAAATATCCGAACATTAAATTCACTTCTTCCTCCTTTGAACCAAGAGAACAGGGTGAGTCCGTAAAAGGGAATTTGCAGGTGAAAGATGTCACAAAAGATGTCTCGATTCCATTTACTTTTACCAAATCAGGTAGTAAAGGCAAATTTGTTTCCTCCTTCACCATCGAGCGCTCTGATTACAATGTAGGAAAGCCTGGCGGTGATGTGGGCAATAACATCAAGTTAAACGTTACGATTCCGGTAACAAAATAATAAAAAGTCTTCCACCGCGGAAGACTTTTTATTATATATAAGTTTTTTTATTCGCAATTAACTCACAGCCACTTCTTCCTCTTGAAATACCACAAGGTCAATACTGAAGAGCAGATCATTAAAACAATAGCTATCGGATATCCGAATGAAAAACTCAGTTCCGGCATCACCCGGAAGTTCATCCCGTAAATACTCGCTATCAGGGTTGGCGGCATAAAGATCACTGAAACGACCGTAAAGATCTTAATGATCTTATTTTGTTCGATGTTTACCAAACCCATTAAGGTGTCCTGCAGGTATTCCAGGCGTTCGAAACTAAACTGTGTATGCTGAAGCAGCGACATAACATCTTTCATAATAACACGTAAACGCTCACCGGTTTCTTTATCGATAAAAGGAGAACGCATTAAAGCGGAAATTAAACGCTGTTTATCTGTAATACTTTCCCGGATTAAAATGGTGTTTTCCTGTAGCTCAGCGATCTTACGGAGTGTTTTTTCTTCCGGATCGGATAAACTCTGCACCTTGCGGCTGATCACATTGGTGACACGCGAAAGACTTTCAATATAATCCGCATCCAGGTCGATTCGTGTTTCCAAAAGCAGGACCCAAATTTGAGACCCCGAACGAATGAAATCCTGTCGGGCCACTTTGTTTTTTTTGACAACCTCTGCAAAGGATTGAAATTCTACTTCACGGACAGTAAACAGTACATTTTCCTTCAATAAGAAAGAAACCGGATGAATCTTCGGTAAATCCTTCTCTTCTCTTAAAAATCCGCTGTTGGCTTTGATCGAACCACTGCCTTCCGAATAACGGGAACTGCTTTCAATTTCTACTGCTTCTTTGTATGTTGGCAGTTTCACTTTGAAAAACGAGCATACCTGGTCCTTTTCTTCTTTGCTGGCGTGAAGCAAATCAATCCATAAATACTTCCGATTGGGGTCGAGTACTGCTTTTTCAGGATATTTTTCCCAAACCAGCTCATTTTCGTGTGTATAAAAAACGCGAATCATAAGGACAGATTTTGAGTTAAAGACTAAGAATGACAAAGATGACCTTTTTCGGCTAAAGCCAGCTAAAACCAAAGGTTTATTTTTCCGTTAATTAGTTTGTTTGTCAGTTCGGGTATCTACCTATCGTTCGTGATAGGTCCGACATAAGTGGGAATGTGCCAATAATAAATAAATAAAAAAGAGAGTGGTGAACTAGATAGAACCACTCTCTTTCAGTCATGCCGGAAAAATCACTGCGACGTTACTTTTTCCGGCTATTGACTAACCAAATCGGTTTTTCTTTATCAAGAGCAACCAAGTCGCGAAATATCATTATGCTAAATGAAAACAGGATTTCGGCATGAAAGGTTGCATCATTGGAAAAAGATTTTTGCGCGAATTTAATTTGGACAACAAATCGGTGATTCATTCAAATTTTTTAAGGTTTGAATGCCTGATTTCCGGAACATAAAAAGTATCTTGTATTTACTTTTTTATCCGGCTTATGATTGAAAAACCACAACTCACTGAACAACCCGTGTTTCACTTAGGATTAACCATGGCAGGTGCCGTTTCTGCCGGATGCTATTCTGCCGGCGTTATGGACTACTTGTTTGAAATACTCGACTTATGGGAAAGAGCCAAAGCCGGTCAAACGGAAATAGATCCTGACCTGGTTCCAACTCACAAGGTGGTGATTGAAGCAATGGGAGGAGCTTCGGCGGGTGGAATGACAACCATGATGTCGGGATTATACGCATTGGGAAACGATGTGAAACCGGTTACAAAACCCTTGGGAGATTGTTATGTTCATCAGAACATTCTTTATGACAGCTGGGTTCATCTCAATGACGATCAGGTGAAGACTTTCAGGAAACTTTGGAACAATTCGGATTTTGATCATTCGGATAATAAATTTTATTCTTTGTTAAACACCCAATCAATTGATGAGATTGCCAAACGGGCCTTTGATTATTATATGTCATCCAACCTAAAAGAAAACGTAAAAGCTTTACCATCTTATATTTCACAAGA
>CAMPIU010000434.1 GCA_946886545.1 uncultured Flavobacteriales bacterium
GAGCAGGACTTGTTCATACGGACCACGGAACAATTGAAACTCCGATATTTATGCCCGTTGGAACACAAGGAACAGTAAAAGGAGTTCATCAACAGGAATTGCGCGATGATGTGGAAGCACAGATCATTTTGGGAAATACATTCCATTTGTATTTGCGTCCGGGATTGGATGTGATCGGAGGGGCTGGAGGCTTGCATCAGTTTATCGGTTGGGAGCGTCCTATTTTAACTGATAGTGGCGGTTACCAGGTTTATTCCCTTGCAACCAGCCGGAAAATTACAGAAGAGGGGGTAAAGTTTCAGTCGCATCATGACGGAAGTTATCACTTTTTCTCACCCGAAAGAGCAATTGATATTCAACGTACGATCGGTGCAGATATCATTATGGCATTCGATGAATGTACACCGTATCCCTGCGATTACAATTATGCAAAACGTTCGATGCACATGACGCACCGCTGGTTGAAACGCTGCATCACTCAAATGGATTCAACAGAACCGAAATACGGATACTCACAAGCATTATTCCCAATTATACAGGGAAGTGTTTACCCGGATTTGAGAAAAGAATCGGCAGAGTTTATTGCCGAACAAAATGCGGTAGGGAACGCCATCGGAGGATTATCAGTAGGTGAGCCGGATGAAGACATGTATAGTATGACCGATTTGGTTTGTTCTATATTACCCACGGATAAACCCCGTTATTTGATGGGAGTCGGAACGCCGGTTAATATTTTGGAATCCATTGCACTGGGTGTCGATATGTTTGATTGTGTAATGCCATCCCGAAATGCAAGGCATGGAATGTTATTTACCTCCGAAGGAACGATCAACATTAAGAACCACAAATGGAAAATGGATTTTTCTCCCCTGGACATTAATGGCACGGCTTATGTAGATCAGGTATACACCAAAGCATATTTGCATCACCTGATCAAAGCAAAGGAAAATTTGGCGATTCAAATTGCGACTATTCACAATTTAGCCTTTTATTTGGCGTTGGTTAAAGAAGCCCGCAGAAGGATTTTGGATGGAACATTCAGAACGTGGAAAGATGAACAGGTGAAAAAATTAGGAAGAAGGATTTAAATGCTTAAAATCATAGATCGATATATTATCCGGAAGTTCCTTTCAACATTCTTTTTTATGTTGGGAGTCATTATGCTTTTGGCAATGGTATTCGATGTTGCTGAGCGTTTATCTGAGTTTATTGATAATCAGGCCCCGCTTCGCGCGATTATTTTTGATTATTACTTCAATTTCCTGCTGTATTACGGGAATACATTCTCATCTATGATCATTTTCATTTCAGTGATCTGGTTCACTGCGAAAATGGCCCAGGAAGCGGAGATTATTCCGATGCTCAACAGCGGAAGACCCTTTACGCGGATTCTTCGTCCTTATATGATTGCAGCAACCATTCTGATGTTGATGTCCCTGATCCTGAATCATTTTGTTTTGCCAAGAGCAAACCGCGTTCGCCTGGATTTTGAAGAATCATTTTACAGAGACCGGCTCCTGGTCGAAAATTACCATGCGGAATTCCCGGGAAATGAGTTAGTGCACTATACCAGCTATAACTCCCAGGAGAATATCATCAATGATTTTGTTATTGAAAAATACGATGAGCACAGCAGATTGGTTCACTTTTTAAAGGCCAGGACAGCAACCGTTACCCGTGGTTCTTCAGATTGGCATCTGACAGATGTTTTCGAGCGGATTGTTTCGTATAATGATACGGTAGCTTTTAAAGACCAGGTGATCAATCAAAAGATTCACTTGATTGAAGAACATAAAAAAGATACGGTGCTTCCTTATCGCATCGAAGACATGGCGATTCGTGACAACATTGCGGAAGCGATGACTTTTTCGGAATTGAAACAATTCATTAAAAAAGAGAAGGAGAAAGGAAATGCGAATGTTCCAACTTTCGAAATAGAGCTTTATCAGCGAACAAGTTATCCCTTTGCGACCTATGTTTTGACTTTAATCGGAGTCAGTGTTTCAAGCAGGAAAAAGCGGGGGGGAATCGGAGTGAATATAGCTATTGGCCTGTTATTCGTTTTTATCTACATTTTCGCTATGAAAGTTACTACGGTAGCTGCTACAACTGTTGGTTTCCCACCTGTTGCGGCGGTTTGGCTACCGAATTTTATTTTTGGTATCCTGGCCATTTTTATGTATCGCATTGCCCCAAAGTAATGAAATCTTTTAGTTGTTTATTTTTCTTCCTGATTTACTTCTCCTGTTTGAATGCACAGATCGTCAATATTGAAAACAGGCGTATTTATGAAGATACTTCCGGGTGGAGCGGAGCACTTGATGCGGGATTTGCTGTCACTCAGAATTCACCGGATATATTGTATTCAGGAAATTTGCGCCCCAGAGTTCAATATAAAACAAGAAAGAATCACTTTTTACTGATCTCGGATCTGAATTACACAGCATCGAATAAAACAACGTATGCAAATTCAGGAATGTCTCATTTCCGTTATGCCAGAAGAATCAGAAACAGTCCATGGAAATGGGAGGCGTATACCCAGATTCAATACAATCAGTTGTTAAACCAGCGTGTGAGGTATTTAATCGGGACGGGGCCACGATGGAAGTTTATTGATACCAATAATGTGCGTTTTTTTGTCGGGACATCTACTTTTTGGGAGTATGAAGAACTAACTGAGGATGGAATAATTAACGATAATTTCCGGTCGAGTACTTACCTGAGTTGGTTTATCCGCACGAAGACAGGTTTTAGTTTTTCAGGGACAACCTATTATCAGCCCAGATGGGATAAATTCAGCGACTTTCGATTTTCCGGTCAGTATTCAATTAATCAGGCAATAACCAAGCGTTTGGATATGCGAATCGAGTTTAACCTCTATTACGACAGTGCGCCGCCGGTAAATGTCCGTAAGACCGTTTTTAGTTCATCGGCAGGTATACACCTTCGTTTGGGAGAGTAAATATCTTTTTTTTGCCTTCCCATAATTTTGCCTTTTAACGTTTTGATATTTTTTTTAACATATCTTGATTCTTTTGCTGTTTTATTCAGAGTATCTTGAGGTGAATTAGAAACAAAAACAGGTATTATGAAGAAGGTAATTTTTGGAGTTTCAGCAATTGCATTGCTAGGCTTGGCATCTTGTAAGAAAGATTATAATTGTG
>CAMPIU010000435.1 GCA_946886545.1 uncultured Flavobacteriales bacterium
GTCGTCATCAGTGAAATTTAATTTATAGGTTCGACAAATATAGGAATAAATAAATATAAACTGTAAATATTGATAGACCAAAGTTATAAAATGATGTTCCAGCTAACAATATTCGAACTAAAAAACAGGGGGAAACCCTTGCTGTGGTTTCTTGTGTGAAATAGAGGTGTTTGCGCGGAAAATACTGTGTTTTTTTGCTCTTAACGGATGCAAATTATTCTCGGAATAAAAGTTAAATTACGGAAAATGATATTTTATTTTGCCGATATACAGATTTTTAAACGTACCTTCGTTCTAATATTTATTTAATTACAAGTTTAATGAACAAAGGAACAGTAAAGTTCTTCAATGAAACTAAGGGATTTGGTTTTATTAAAGAAGATGACTCCGCAAAAGATCACTTCGTACACGTATCAGGTTTAGTTGATGAAATCCGTGAAGGTGACCAAGTAGAATTCGAATTAGAAGAAGGTAAAAGAGGAGTGAACGCAGTAAACGTTCGCGTAATCCAATAATTGATTTTAATAAATGAACAGAGAGTTTGTTCGTCGGCTGACGAATAAACTCTTTTTTATTTTATCAAAGTAGAAATTTTAAAAAAATAAATGGCAAGATCACAAGAGACTTTCAATAAAAAAGAGATTCAAAACAAAAAAGAAAAAAGACGCAAGGACAAAGAAAAGAAAATGCTCGAGCGCAAAGAAGGTGGTAAAGCAAGTTTTGAGGACATGATCGTTTATATTGACGAGAATGGAAATCAAACAACTACTCCGCCTGATCATTCAAAGCGATTGGAATTCAACGCCGAGGATATTGTAATTGGTGTTCCGAAAAGAGAGGACCTACCACCGGAAGAGAAAATTCGTACTGGAACTGTAACTTTCTATAATGATTCGAAAGGTTACGGATTTATCAAAGATAATGTGTCAGGTGACAGCATATTTGTTCACGCAAACCAATTGAGTGAAGCGATCACCGAAGGGAACAGAGTAACCTTTGAAGTTGAAAAAGGACAAAGAGGCCCAACTGCTGTGAGAGTTAAAAAGGATTAATATCCCCTAAGATAGAATCGAATTTTATTAGTGTATTACAGCGATAAATCCACTTTTAAATTCGATTTTTTCATTTGAATGAGTTACAATAATAGGATAGATACAAATTCCAGCAGGAATCAATATGTTATGATACTTTCCGTAAATACGTATTGTTCACCTTTTCAGAGTTCCTGTTTTTTCCCAACGATTAAAGATTCTGCAATCGATTTCTTCGATGCAAACCCCCTCTGTTTTTCTATGAATTATTGTATTCATAAGCATTGGAAGTAAATGAATTGGGAATGTATAACTAATTTCCCAAATCAAATTCAAAGCTAATCCGGTGTCTAAAGAACATTCCGTTTAAATATTTAGAATATTTCCCCCCCCTCACTTTGAGAATAAACAAAGCCGAAAAACAGGCTTAAGATCAGTGCGAATAGATGTTACCTTTCATAGTGAAGATTCTATTTTGTTGAACGGGCTTTTTTTCAAATGGTTGGCCTTGGATGGTGTTCTCTTCCCGATTTAATGGAATATCCGAAAATTAAACCGGATTAACATATTGTGCCCGGAATTAAAGGATGGAAATAGTATGAATACTGTCTCCTCTTTGAATAACCTGGTTATTTTAGGACGGGGAAATCCCAACTTTGAGGCATGAATATAGCATGAATAAAGCATGAATGAAGCATAGATATAGTTACGTTTGTATATGAATTTAACAATCGACAGGCATATTTAACTTGCAATTCATAATTAAATCTGAATATCTGCGTTTCCAAACATCTGAACTACACTTCGTAATGCCCAACTTCTTAGGAAGAAAAAAAGGTTCCCTTTCGAGAACCTTTCAGTTATTTATCAATAGAACCGGTAACCCGTTTCATAAATTCATTCAGGGCATCTTTCTGCGGTTTCCCGGCCTTGATCTCCTTGTGAACTTCAATTGCCCCGGAGAAATTGGAAAGGATCTCTCCGATCACATCCAGTTCCTCGTCTTTTAAACCCGGAGCATCAATTAAATGCTCCAGCGTTTCAATTGTTTCGTTCACGTAGTCTTCATCATTTTCCTCGATGAAAGCTATCATGTGTTTAATTACCGGCAACCGCATCTCTGATCTCTTGAATGATTTCTACTTTATTTCCCTGGGCCTGTTTCACCAATTCTCCGCCTACAAAGCCAGCGAAAGTAGGCAGGTTCGAAACATCCGCAAATTTGCGTGAATTTGGCAACTTCTCTGCATCCACATAATAGAATTCTATTTCTGGATTCTCTTCTGCCATACGTTTAAACTTTGGCTTCGTGATCTTACAGTTCCCACACCAGGATGCCCCGTATTGAACCATCACTTTTTGATGTGTATTCAATAGCTGCTCTAAATTGTCTTCCGTTAACTCTGTAAACATGATTTCTTAGTGTTTGCTTAAATAATCTGCTGTACTTGTGCGGTCAGCTTTCATTGCGTCTTTTCCTTCTTCCCAGTTTGCCGGACATACTTCACCATGTTTTTGTACATGTGTATAAGCATCTACCAAACGGATATACTCCTGAACATTGCGTCCTACAGGCATGTGGTTAATTGATTCGTGGAAAACCGTTCCTTCTTCGTCAATTAAGTATGTTGCGCGGTAAGTAACATTGTCACCTGTTGAATCTTCATCATACGGATCAAAATCCAAAATATCCAGTTCTTCAGCCAAACGACGTGTTGAATCTGCAATTAATGGAAACTTAACTCCCTCAATTCCTCCATTATCTTTTGCTGTGTTCAACCATGCAAAATGAACTTCAGCTGTATCACATGATGCTCCAATGATCAAGGTGTTGCGTTTTGCAAAATCTGCAGCTGCTTCCTGGAAAGCGTGAATTTCTGTCGGACAAACGAAAGTGAAATCTTTCGGGTACCAGAACAACAATACTTTTTTCTTGTTTTCGATTGCATGTTTCAATACATCAATCTGGAAAGTATCTCCCATTTCATCCATTGCATTCACCGATACTGACGGGAATTTTTTACCTACTACACTCATTTTTTATTTGTTTTTATTTATTAAGATTTTAATACTCTATCGGGATTAAGACATCAGGACTTAATGAGGTTTTATTGTC
>CAMPIU010000436.1 GCA_946886545.1 uncultured Flavobacteriales bacterium
ACCGTGACCTGGATTTTGTGGAAGAATAAATCAACTGATTCGGATGACAAAAGTTTTCAATTGACCAATAATTAATATATTCAGCAAATTATCCTCTAAAAAAGAAAATTCTCCGATGGAAGTAGATCTGAATGCAAAACCAGCCAAACCAAAACCATGGTACAGAGCACTGTATTTTCAAGTATTGATTGCTATTGTTTTAGGGGTTCTCCTGGGACATTTTTTGCCGGATAAGGCCATTGACCTAAAAGTATTGGGAGATGGCTTCATTGCTTTGGTGAAAATGATCATTGCTCCGGTTATTTTTATTACGGTTTCAACAGGAATAGCATCCATGTCAGACTTAAAGACCGTAGGCCGTGTGACAGGAAAAGCATTCATTTATTTCATTACGTTTTCTACACTGGCATTGATTATCGGAATGATTGTGAGCAACCTGATTCCAGTGGGATCCGGAATGCATATTGATCCGAAGTCGTTAGATCCGAAAGAAATCCAGGATTACGTTTCTGCATCCAAAGAGAGTACTCTGACTCATTTTGTTCTGGATATTATCCCGAAATCATTGATGAGCTCTTTAACCGGAGACAGTATTTTGCAAGTACTTTTCGTTTCCATTATGTTTGGAATCGGGATCTCACTCACCATGCCTAAAAGTAAGCCGGTGCTGGATTTTTTAAATGCCTTGTCGCATCCGATCTTCAAAATTGTTGAAATATTAATGAAATTGGCTCCAATCGGCGCTTTCGGCGCGATGGCATTTACGATAGGTAAATATGGATTAGACACGCTTTGGAGCCTTGGAAAACTGGTAGGCTTGTTCTATGCCACTTCGGCCTTTTTCGTTGTCGTTATTTTAGGATCAGTAGGACTCTACAACAAGTTTAATATATTTAAATTGCTTCGTTATTTGAAGGACGAATTATTATTAGTACTTGGAACCAGTTCATCAGAACCAGCATTACCAAGTTTAATGAAGAAACTGGAGAAAGCCGGGTGCTCGAATCAGGTTGTTGGTTTGGTTGTACCAACAGGATATTCTTTCAATCTTGATGGTACAAATATTTATATGACCCTGGCAGCATTGTTCATTGCTCATGCCTGCGACGTAGATTTGACATTTCAGCAGCAGATACTATTACTTTTAGTGGCCATGCTTAGTTCCAAAGGTGCTGCAGGAGTTTCCGGTGCCGGATTTATTACTCTGGCGGCTACTCTCGCTGTTGTGCCGGATATTCCTGTTGTTGGAATTACCTTGATTTTGGGGGTAGATAAATTCATGTCCGAATGCAGGGCTCTTACCAATTTTATCGGAAATGCAGTGGCAACCATTGTTGTGGCACGATGGGAAAAGCAATTGGACCCGGAAGCCTTGAAAGAAGCGTTGAAATAATTACGAATTACGAATTACGTCCCGATAGCTATCGGGATACGAATTACGAATTGTTTTAGTTAATTGCTTTTACCCTAAATTTCCTTTTGAACCGATGGACTGAAGTACTTCCACATGATGTGAATCATTTAGCCCGCTGTCATCGCGCATTTGCTGGAAAGCTTTGAAAGAAGGGACATTCAGAAGCTGGTTCTGCATTGCTTCGTCCGAATATTGGGAATAATGGACAAACGAAACACCGTCGTCTTTTAGGAATATGCTGTATTTGAATTTCGAAGCATCCAGCAGTTCAAAATCCTGTAAAAATGCGTGAATGTTTTTCTTGTTTTGTTCTACAAATTCCGGTTTTACCTGGTATGTTACAATTACTGAAATCATATAATTATAAGTATGATGTGAATATTCGCTTTTTAGGAAGGGCTTGCGTATTGCTCTAAAGCCGGATTAAAAGTAAGAAAAATCGTTATACGGCTTCAAATTTCTTCTCATTTTTCACTATTGGATTTTTAATTCGGATAATTTTGTCCGAAATTAAATAATGCCTATTTTTACGCATTGAAAGTTGGTAATTCAATCCATGAAAGAACTCTGAAAGTATGAAAATGAATGAATATTTTTTTGCGATTTCCGGCACCTTTCTTTGGATCGGTTTTGTGTGTGCGATTAGTTTTATGGAAGCTTGGCTTAAATTTCGCGCACCGGGAATAACCCGTCCTTTGGGACTTGGGATCGGACGCTTGGTTTTTAAAGCACTTAACAAGGTCGAATGGTTCTTTGCATTCGTATTGGTAGTTTGTTATTTCCTTTTTGACCGGAAAATGTTACCGATAGGAAGTATATTTTACTTTGTTCCTTTGTTCCTTCTCATTTTGCAAACAATATGGTTATTACCGGCTTTGGATACGCGTGCAGAATTGCATATAAAAGGAATTCCCGTTCCCCGTTCGAACCTGCATTTTTATTATGTCGGAATTGAGCTTTTCAAGGTTGTTTGCCTGATATGTTCCGGTATAATGCTGTTTAAACAGCTTGAAGCGGGATGTTAATTCATAAGAGAAAAATAAATAAAACAAAATATGGCACAGATAGTATCCTTTTACGATGATCTTCAGTATGAAGATCAAAATAAACCCGCAATCAAGGTAATGGTCAAAACTTCTACCGCAAAGGAAATAAGGCTCACATTCCGGAAAGGACAGGAAATGAAGGAGCACAAAGCACCTTTTCCGATCATTATCCAGGTTTTAGAGGGAGCAATCGACTTTGGTGCGGAAAATGAGCGAACGCTTCTTAAAAGAGGGATGATGATTGTTTTGGAAAGCAATGTTCTTCACGATCTGGTAGCTGAGCAAGACAGTATTGTGAGATTGAGCCTGAATTTACAAGACACCACAGAAAGAGTAGCAACTGTTTAGAATAATTTGGTCAAACCCTTATTTCTGAGCCTTTGGTTTATTAGTCCAAATAATCTTTCGGATACAATTTTTGCCCGTATTTTCAGCTGTTTGATTTATGAAGGCAATTTGTTCCAGGCTAGGTGGAGTTACTTCCGGCAAAGTTCCTGCAGGAATTTTTCGACCCACTTCTTCAAAAAAGGAATCGAGTCCTGATGGGGAAACAATGCAGAGCAGACGTGCATTTACGGGAGAGTTATTTTTAAAGCAATGAACAGGTCCATCCAAAGGGATATGAACCAAATCTCCCTGTTTCGCCAGGAATTTATGTTCTTTGGTTTGCATTTCCACTTCA
>CAMPIU010000437.1 GCA_946886545.1 uncultured Flavobacteriales bacterium
ATTGCTTCACACAAAATTTTTCTACTGTTACCTATTGGCTGGTAAAATGAAACCATTAACAAATGGAGGTTGGTTGTCAAAGAATGTGTCACTACTACTTCTTTCGGTAATGCACCAACAATTTTTGCAGAGGCATCGGTCAGGAATTCATGGTATTTAAACCACGGATTCGTCCCATGGAAATGACCTTCAACTCCCCACTTCGCCCAATCATCCAATTCCAGGTTTACTTTCTCTTTGGTTGTTTTTGGTTGTAAGCCTAAAGAGTTTCCAGTGAAATATCTCACAGGATTTTTTGTGAAAGTTGGAAAAAGGAAGCGGTCTCTGTAAGACTTTAACGGATCCGAAGCATCCATTTGAGCGGCAAACCCGGGAGTAAATTCGTATTTCATCTGATAAATCGATTGTTCTAGTGAAGAACGGGTAAAAAATATGTTCCAAATATAACCAATCTTCCTCTTTTTTAACCGCAAAGAGTGAAAGAACGCAGAGTTTTAGAACATAATTTTGTTCCGGATCAAATTCCTTTGCAGTCTCCGTTTCTTTACGGTTTATCATTCTCCTGATTTATCATTGGAAATTCATCTCGTTTCGGTTAATCCAGCCAATCGAATTCGTAATTTTGCATCAAATTAAAATCATCGTCGCAATGGCAGCAAATAAACTGAACAGATCAAACTCCGAAGCACTTTACGAAAAAGCGAAAAATTACTTTCCCGGCGGAGTAAACTCGCCAGTAAGGGCATTTAAATCTGTGGAAGGTTCTCCTTTATTTATTAAAAAGGGAGACGGAGCCTTTATTTGGGACGAAGACGATAATGAATTCATCGATTTCTGCGGAAGCTGGGGTCCGCTTATTTTGGGTCACAATCATCCGAAAGTATATGCCGGAATTGTGGCTGCTTTACAAAATGGAGCAAGTTTCGGCGCACCAACCCGTTTGGAAAATGAGTTGGCAGAATTGATCCTTTCAAATAATCCGTTTATTGACAAGATCCGTTTTACAAGTTCAGGAACAGAAGCTGTGATGTCAGCTATCCGTTTGGCGAGAGGATATACCGGGAGAAACAAGATCGTGAAATTCGAAGGATGTTATCACGGACACAGCGATTCACTATTGGTAAAGGCCGGTTCCGGATTGGTTACTTTCGGAAACACTTCCAGTGCGGGGGTCCCGGAAGCTTTTGCGAATGAAACATTGGTTTTGCCTCTGAACGATTCCGAAGCTTTAAAGAGTTGTTTTGAGCAATTCGGAAATGAGATTGCCTGTGTGATCATCGAACCGATTCCGGCAAATAACGGACTGTTGCTGCAAGAGTTAAGTTTCTTAAAAGAACTCCGTGAAACCTGTACGAAACATGGAGCATTGTTGTTCTTTGATGAAGTAATCTCCGGTTTCCGTGTTGCTTTTTCCGGTGCAGCTGAATTGTATGGAATTACTCCTGATTTGGTCACTTACGGAAAAATCATTGGTGGTGGTTTACCGGTTGGGGCTTACGGAGCTAAAAAAGAAATCATGGCATGTGTTGCTCCCGATGGCCCGGTTTATCAGGCAGGAACGCTATCCGGAAATCCTGTTGCCATGGCTGCCGGATTGGCGCAATTGACAGAATTGAGTAAACCCGGTTTTTACGAAGACCAGGAGCGAAGAACAAAATTGTTTACGGATGCAATTAATTCGCATGCAAAAGCAAAAGGATACGTTTTTGAGTTGGTAACGATCGGTTCTATTTTCTGGATTTCATTCGATAATTCCAAGCACATTCATGCGGCAGAGGAAATCAATCCTGATATGACCAACTTCAAGCACTTGCACAAAGCATTACTGGAAGAAGGATTTTATATGGGACCAAGCGGATACGAAGTTGGTTTCATTTCCCAGGCACATACGGATGAAATCCTGATAAAGGCTACTCAGTTGTTTATCAATGCCTTGGATAGAATTCTGAATTGAAAATGGAATCCCGATAACTACCGGGATTAAAATTGAAAAGATTCTTTAAACACCTCCTTTCTTTTCAACTATCCATTTTACATTTTCAATTAGTTGTATCTTTCGAGTATGAAATCAGCAATAGAAACAATCCCGGTTGGAAGTTACTTTTACTTTCGTCATGATTCTCTTTATTACTTGTTTCAATTGTTGGAGTTTTCTGCAAACCAGATTCTGGTACAACGTTTTTGGTCGACCACCAATGTCCCTACAATGGAGAAATTGAACCAATTCGATGTAAAAAGTACCTGTTCTGAATTCGACGAAGAATTCGATGAGCTTATTTGTATTGGTCGCGAAGAAATCACCGAAAATCAACTCAGTGAAATAGCACAATTCCTGAAAATTAAAACGGCTAAGATTGCACGTGAAGCAGGATTTTTAACCCTGAAAAAAGAGGCTATCGAAGCTTTTGAAAAATTGGATTACCAGGAAGCCGTTCGTTTATTTTCACTTGCTGCTCCTTATTCCAAATACGATATTGAAATCTACGAGAAACGCGGTTTATGCTACCTCAAATTAGGCTTGTTCGCAGATGCAATAGCGGATTTTGATTATTACCTGATCCACGATCCGGAAAACGAAATTATACAGGCAGCAGCTGAACTAGCAAAAAGAGAATACAAGAAACGATCGAAGTAATTCCCTATATCCAGTCCTTCACTACCTTCTTTGCCAGTTTCTTGCGGAATTTTCTCAGTACTTTATCCCGGGAGTTAATTCCTCCGATTTTCAACAAGTCGGCATAAACTAATTTCCCGTCACGGTAAAAGTGGAATTCAAAGGTTACCGAAACAATATCTTCCTTGTAGATCGGGAATAAGTTATCAGCGGCCAAATCTTCCGCTAAGGTCATGTTTCCGCTTGATGGTTTGAAACGATTGTCAAAACCTCTTACCGAAACCAGCATCAGGGTATTGATTCCTTTTGCGTTCAATAGTTGAGTAAGTGAATCTGTCATCAGAACCTGCGGATCTCCACCTGCTTTTAGAACGTTTAGGGAAACGGTATTTTTCACCTTACATTTTGAAAGCACATCTGAGACGGCAATTTCTAAGGAAAACTGATCTGCTTCTTTATCTAAATTTATCACAATTAGTGTATTTTTTAGTTTAAAATGTGGAAAATTTGCTTG
>CAMPIU010000438.1 GCA_946886545.1 uncultured Flavobacteriales bacterium
TAAGTTTGGGTGTGCATTGTGATTAATAGTACCCCTAATGTTTTGTCAACAAAAAAACAAAACCACTTCTCAATTTTACTTCTCTTCTGATAGCTATCGGAATCGCACTTTCTGTTAACTTTGCCGCAAATTCATTTACAATGGCTCAAAAACCGGCAATTCCAAAAGGAACAAGAGATTTTTTACCCGATGAGGTAGCTCGCCGTACGTATATTTTCGACACGATTAAATCGGTATTCAAAACCTATGGCTTTGCTCCGATCGAAACACCTTCTTTCGAACTTTCCACCACTTTATTAGGGAAATACGGGGAAGAGGGAGATCGTTTGATCTTCCGCATTTTGAATTCGGGGGATAAGATGAAAAAGGCTGATTTGGATGCCTTGAAGTCTGAAAACTTAGCACGCTTTGCAAATTCATTGGCCGAAAAAGCATTGCGTTACGACTTAACGGTTCCTTTTGCACGTTTTGTGGTGCAGCACCAGAACGAACTGTCTTTTCCTTTCAAAAGATACCAGATCCAGCCGGTATGGCGCGCAGATCGTCCGCAGCACGGCCGTTACCAGGAGTTTTACCAGTGTGACGCGGATGTGGTTGGCTCGGATTCCTTGTTATATGAAATAGATTTCGTACAGATCTTCGACCAGGTATTGACGAATCTCCAGATTCCGGGCTTTACAATCAAGATCAACAACCGCAAGATCCTTTCTGGAATCGCTGAAGTTTCGGGTGAAAGCGACAAATTGATCGATATTACCGTTGCGATCGATAAACTGGATAAGATCGGTGAAGAAGGGGTGATTAAAGAATTGCTGGAAAAAGGTGTTTCTGAAAAAGCAATTGAAATTATTTCTCCATTGTTCCAAATCAGTGGCAGTAATGAAGATCGCTTGACTCAAATGAAAAGCTTCCTGAAATCTTCTGAAATCGGACTGAAAGGAATCGAAGAATTGGAATTTGTATTGAACCAAACAACTGAATTGGGCTTGGAGCGCGCAGAAATTGAATTCGACGTGACGCTTGCACGTGGATTAAATTATTACACCGGGGCTATTTTCGAAGTAAAAGTACACGATGTGAAAATGGGTTCTATTTGTGGTGGTGGCCGCTATGATGATCTGACAGGTTTGTTCGGACTTTCCGGACTTTCCGGCGTTGGAATATCATTTGGTGCCGACCGCATTTACGATGTGTTGAACGAATTGGACCTCTATCCGGAAGATACAAATGCGGGTTTGACTTTGTTGTTTGCCAATTTCGGAGACAAAGAAGCGGCTTACTGCATGAAGTTGACTAAAAAATTGCGACAGCTTGGAGTAGATTGCGAAGTTTACCCGAGTGCTGCCAAAATGCAGAAACAATTCAAGTATGCAGATAACCGCAAAGTGAAATACGTTGCTTTAATTGGAGAAGACGAATTGAATAAAGGTCTTTTGCAAATTAAGAACATGGAATCAGGAGAACAAAAAGCAATGACTGAATCGGAGTTACTGCAATTTTTTAAAGGATAATCGAAAAATGGATCATTTTATTATAGATAATCAATGGGTTTCCTTAGAGAAACTCGACGAAATACTCGCATCAAATGCACGAATTGCAATCAGTGAAGATGCAAAAGCAGAAATTGTAAAGTGCCGTACCTACCTGGATGAAAAAGTGGCGAAAAGCGACCGTTTGATCTATGGAGTAAATACCGGTTTCGGAAGTTTGTGTGACACTGCTATTTCAAACGAAGATTTGGAACAGTTGCAACGCAATCTGGTGCTTTCCCATGCTTGTGGAATGGGGGAACGCGTTCCCGAAGAAATTGTCAGAAGATTGTTGATCCTGAAAATCATGGGACTTTCTCATGGAGCTTCGGGAGTACAGTTGGAAACGGTGGAACGCCTGGTTTTCCTTTATAATAATCACATTCACCCGGTTGTTTTCCAGCAGGGAAGTTTGGGAGCTTCCGGAGATTTGGCACCACTGGCACATTTGGTTTTACCGCTTTTAGGCGAAGGAACCGTTATGTTTGAAGGAAAAGAATACACCTCCAAGGAAATCAATGAGCGTTTTGGACTCAGCCCGATTGTTTTGAGATCGAAAGAAGGATTGGCACTTTTGAACGGAACGCAATTCATGTCGGGTTATGCATCTTATGCGATTTCTCATGCACGAAAATTGTGGAAACAATTCAATGAAGTGGCTTCGATTTCACTGGATGGATACGATGGCCGCAAAGAACCTTTTGGGGTTCAGGTGAATGAAATCCGCAACCAGGTCGGTCAGATCAAAACAGCTGAGATTTTCAGAGGTTTAATGGCCGACAGTGAATTGGCAAACAGGGAAAAGGCACATGTGCAAGATCCGTATTCTTTCCGCTGCATTCCCCAGGTTCACGGAGCTTCTTACGATACAATCGAGCATTGTGCAACAATAGTAGAGCGTGAGATCAATGCAGTTACTGATAACCCGACTGTATTCCCGGATGACGATATCGTCGTTTCTGCAGGAAATTTCCACGGTCAGCCATTAGCCTTAGCTATGGACTTTTTGGCAATTGCCCTGGCAGAAATGGGAAGTATCAGCGAACGCCGGATTTACAAATCCATTTCAGGAACACGCAGTTTACCTGCCTTTTTGGTTGCAAAACCGGGCTTAAACTCTGGTTTCATGATCACACAATACACCTGTGCTTCAATCGTAAGTCAGAACAAACAATTGTGTACACCGGCAAGTATTGATACCATTGATTCAAGTAATGGTCAGGAAGACCATGTTTCGATGGGCGCAAATGCTGCAACGAAGTTATTCCGTGTGATAGATAATTGCTATTCGATCCAGGGAATTGAGATTTTGCATGCTTGTCAATCATTGGAATTCCGCAGACCGGCAAAATCCGGGAAACGCCAGGAAGAGATATTTGTTAACTTTAGAAAGAACGTTCCTTTTGTGAAAGAGGATGGGTACATGCATCCATTAATGCAGGCGAGTAAAGAATTTGTAAAAGCAGGAATATGAGTGAAAATTATACAGATATGAACCAGGAAGTTCAGGAGAATAAAAAAAGACCGGTTTTATTAACTGTACTTTGTATTTTGAGTTTCATAGTAGTTGGTTTTGGATTGTTGGGAGTTTTATTT
>CAMPIU010000439.1 GCA_946886545.1 uncultured Flavobacteriales bacterium
CATAAACACATAAACAAACAACGATAAGGCGATACATCCGGTGATGTACCAGTAAAAATACGATTCATGCCCGGAGTTTTTAAACCACAAAGCGAGGTATTCAGCC
Source organism: uncultured Flavobacteriales bacterium (assembly GCA_946886545.1). The sequence goes on from CAMPIU010000439.1 coordinate 107, forward strand.
GTTCCGCCAAATAGTGCTACGGTCAGTGCATAGGGCAATCCTACTCCCAAAGCACGGACTTCTGCAGGAAATAATTCTGCTTTTACAATTGCATTGATACTGGTGTATCCGCTCACAATGACCAATCCTGCCATCAATAGGAAGAATGAAACCCATACGGATTGTGTATTGCTGAGGGCAGTTAATAATGGGACGGTGAAAATTGTTCCGAGAACTCCAAAGCTGATCAATAATGGTTTTCTTCCGATTCGATCAGATAGGGCGCCGAAAAGTGGTTGAAGAATCACGAAGATTAACAAACTAATGAATGAAAGCAGGGTAGAAAGGTCCTTGCTTAAACCAACTGTATTTACCAGGAATTTTTGCATGTAGTTGGTGTAAGTGTAAAAGGCAAGTGTTCCGCCAAGTGTGAGACCTACGACTGTTAGGATAGCTTTTGGGTGTTTCAGCAATTCTTTGATTGTTCCCTTTCTCTTCGTTTTTTTCTGGGCTTCAAATGCCTCCGTTTCATGTAGGTTCCGGCGAAGATACAGTGCAATAATGGCAAGCATGGCCCCGATTACAAATGGAATGCGCCAGCCCCAGCTGTGTAGTTGTTCTTCACTTAGAATGAGTTTTTGCAGAATCAGCTGAATTCCCAAAGCTATCAATTGACCTCCAACCAGGGTAACGTACTGAAAGCTGGAATAAAAACCCCGGCGATTTTCAGTTGCCATCTCACTCAGGTAAGTCGCTGAAACACCGTATTCACCGCCAACGCTTAGTCCTTGCAACAATCGGGCGAGTAAAAGAAGAACAGGTGCTAGTACTCCGATAGTCTGATAAGATGGTGTTAAAGCAATCAGTAAAGATCCGAACGACATCAGTAAGACAGAAAGGGTCATGGCTTGTTTTCGTCCTATCCTGTCAGCAATTCCTCCGAACAACCAGCCACCGATCGGACGCATTAAAAAACCAACCGCAAAGATTCCTGCCGTATTCAGTAATTGTGCCGTAGCGTTTGAGTCCGGGAAAAAAGCTCCTGAAAAATAAAGCGAAAAAGCAGAGTAAGCATACCAGTCGTACCATTCCACCAGGTTTCCGATCGAACCACCGATAATGGCCTTCAGGCGTTGTGCTGATATTTTTTCTGCTTGCTTCAAGTGGTGTAAATTTAGTTGTTTTGAAAATATTCATGAGAATACTTTTCAACTTCGGAACTTAGGATCATTTGTTATTTTACGACGGATCAATGTTTTAATGACCTAAATATTCCATCAATTTCAATACCCCAAATAGGTCGTAAATACCCTACGATCTGTGACCTTATCTTTGTAATGTAATCAAGAGAGATAAAGAAATAACCATGAAAAAACCATTCAAATAAACGAATAAAGATCATCCTAACCTAACCAAATCACAATCAGCCTAACCTAATCTCTGATCAACCTAACCTAACTACTCCAACTCATAGTGATCCACTACGGTGGATCTGCTATCGGGTTAATCAACCCAACCCAAATCACAATCAGCCTAAGCTAATCGCGGATGAATCTAACCTAACCACTCTAACCCATAGCGATCCACTACGGTGGATTTGCTATCGGGTTAATCAACCCAACCCAAATCACAATCAGCCTAAGCTAATCGCTGATGAATCTAACCTAACCACTCTAACCCATAGCGATCCACTACGGTGGATTTGCTATCGGGTTATACCCTCTCTGACGAAGTAAATTACTAGTCAGAGTAGGACAGATCAATTCCACCGAGTCATAATTCGCTATTCGCTATTCAGCATTTGCAATTAATAAGTTATCTTCATCCGAAAAACATAATCACATGTTTACGATCGAACAAATCCAAAGTGCTCATTCGAAAGTGAAATCAGGAGCAGATTTCCCAAAGTATATTCAGGAGATCAAAGCATTGGGAGTTACTTCCTATGAAACCTATGTAGAGGACGGGCGCACCGATTATAAAGGCCTGGGTTATTCTGTTTCATCTGATTCAAAGTACGACAACCTGAATGTTGCCGGTCAAAGTAATAGAGAGCAATTCAAACAAGATCTGAAAGCACATCAACAGGGTAGAACCGATTATCCAACCTTTTGCAGTGATTGTGCCAAATCAGGTGTGGAAAAATGGATCGTGAAAATGGATTCTATGACTTGTGCTTATTTCGATAAACAAGGAAATGAACTGTTAGTCGAGCTTATTCCGCACTAGCAGGACGAAGTTCCTTTTTCAATTTAAAAAGTATGATCTATCTGCAATATGTTCATTCACCATTTGGAGAATTGGTCCTTGGAGAATTCTCCGGTCAGTTGTGTCTATGTGATTGGAAGTACCGGAAAATGCGCGATCAGATTGATCACCGGATTCAAACCGGTTTACAGGCTGAATTCAAACTGGAAGAAACCGATTTTTTGGATGAAGTTAAATCTCAACTTAACGAATATTTTGCCAGGGAACGTACAAGTTTCGATCTGCCTTTGCACTTTGTAGGAAGTGACTTTCAGAAATCTGTTTGGGAAAAATTGATTACCATTCCTTATGGCAAAACTACCAGTTATATGGAGCTGTCGCGTGCTTTGGGAGACGAAAAAGCAATTCGCGCAGTAGCTACAGCAAACGGTGCAAATGCGATTTCGATCATTGTTCCCTGTCACCGTGTTATTGGAAGTGATGGGAGTCTGACAGGCTACGCCGGAGGATTAAATGCAAAGCAAAAACTCTTGCAACTGGAAGGAATGAATTTCGGAGAGCAATTGGAGCTGTTTTAAATCATTATGTTCTGTTAAAATGTTAATTAATCATTAAAATTAAGTTTTCAGGAAGCATTAACTCCCCTAAATTCAATTAGTTTCCAAAAGGATACTAGTGTAAAAAAGAAATTGAAATGAAAACAATGAAATTATTTACCTAGGTTTGTATTTTTGAAACAAGACATGAATTTAAAGAAAGGATTATTGCTGGGACTTACCAGCGGAATAGTAGCAGGAGGAGTGAGCATGCTATATAAC
>CAMPIU010000440.1 GCA_946886545.1 uncultured Flavobacteriales bacterium
TCTGAAAACAATAAAGAAGATTGATAGTTTTCTCTTGCCTTTTCAAAGTCGTTTAAATCTTCATAGCACTTCCCGATATTTAAATACAGAGAAGGATAATTCGCTTTCATGGTATCATCATTTATTTTCAAGGCCAGGTCAAGGGCTGTTTTATCCCACTTTAATTTGTCAGCTGTGCTTTTTTGATGCCGGGCAATATAGTGAGCTGCAATGAATTTCCCGAAATCGTTAGTGGCTTCATTCCACGCCTTCCGGAACAGTTGATAAGCCTCTTCCGGTTTTCCTTCTCCTTCCAGGTCCATTCCTTGGGCACAGAGTTTTACTACCGGGTTGTTCGGATCGAACTGCATGTTATCTTCATTTAGAATTATCCGACAAAAGTAAACCGACGAAAGAAGCTGTGCATTGATCCAGGTCAAAAAATGATTCTTTGCTATAAGGATGTGCACTAAAATGTTTGTAGGACAATTTTAGTAAGGAATTGCAGCCAATGACAGAAAAGCATGGAACTCTCCGATTACAGCGAAGTCTTGTTTAAATACCAGCGACCTCCGATCCAAGCTGCCGGAAATGAAATCAAGATGAGAATTATGTTGTAATAGGGAGGTGCTTCATTCCACATGAGTATTGCACCGGCGATGGAGAGAACAAAACCGATCCCACCCAGAATAAGTGCATGATGCATTGGTCTATCCGGTGCGAGTCTAGCTGCGAGGTAACAAGCAATTATATTGAAGATAAAACGATAAGAGAGGATGAGAATTATTAATGCGGAAGATGCATTCCTGATTCCTGAGCTTCCAAAAAATCCCAAAACGAAGAGTAAAGTATCGCCTGCAACAGACAACAGGATACCAGCTGTGAATCCGACGATTACAGCGACAAAGCTTTTTAGTATGCGCATAACGATTAGATTGTAGCGTTAAACCAATTGGTAATTAGCTCGCTCAGATGGGGCTTAGCTTTGATGAAATCTTCCTTATCCCTGAACCCAAGAACTGCACGATCATTTGATTTCCACGTCAAGAGATTGTAATCTTCAGACAAGAGCCGCTCTTTTGGTTCAGCCTTGATCTTTGATCCGATATGAAAGATCAGGTGCAGTGATTTGGCCGGATGCACCTTTATTGATACCCGGTCATTGTCTTTTACCTTATAATTCGGACCGTTCCATTTTATATTTTCTTCCATGTCACTTCGGGTTCCGAGAATTATTTTGCGCAATTCTTCGATCGTTTCCCGGAAAGGATGATTCAGCTCATCGAGAAACTTAGTTACTTCCGGATTCATATTCAATAGTTAATGTTATGGGACAAAGTAAGGTATCCGTTTGAATTTAAAATTGTACAGAATTAACCTGCTCCGAATTCAGTCCTGATTTATATTGAAATGGGGTACAACCCGTGTGACTTTTAAATACTCTTATAAAATGTGACTGATCGTAGAAACCCAGCATGTATCCCACATCAGTTAATGCAATTGCAGGCTGTTCGCGGATCAACTGTTTTGCTGCATCTATTTTATGAATGTGTAAATAGTGAAGAGGTGTTATTCCGATAGCCTTTCTGAAAACCTCAATAAAAGATTTGGGACTTCGTTCGAAAGCCTGTGCCAGGTAACGTTGGCTGTTTTTTGACAGATCAGTTTCAACAAGTGCATCCACCATTTCTGTAATCTCATATAATAAAGGCTTCGGTTGCAATTTGTTGTAAAGAGTATTATGAACAGCTGTCACAGCAGCCAAATCGTCACCGTACTGAAGCATTTCAGCTGCGTTGTCCAGATCAATATCTGAAAAAATAAGAGAGTAGGGAACAACCCGGTTAGCCATGACTTCGCCTCCTACTCCGAAACCTGTATAAATGCCGTAAGGCTTAAAACGGATACCAATGAAATGATCGGAAATGGGGTTGGGCTCTTTCCTTAAGGTCTGTGTAAACACTCCCTTGACATTGCCGGTTTTCGCATGAATGGTAGCTACCGGATGAGTGGGTTGAGTCGATTCTTTCAATGACAAAAAGGAATGAGAGTCCCTGTCGACATAGATATAGTCGATAAATTCTCCTAATGGAATTGATGGCATATACCTGGTCAATCCTGACATGTTACAAAGATCGGTATTTATAAAGAATATCCGGACACTCTTAAAATTGACTACTACTTAAGGGGGGTGTTATTTTGATTCTATGGGGTACAAGAATTTAAACGCGTTCATAATTGCCTGATGCATGATAGTGGCGTGGTTCTCAAGCGGTAAATAGTCGAAAAAAACATTTACATTTTTACTCTTTGTTCCCCGAAGTTTATCTGCCAGTAAATTAGCATCCACTTCCATTACACGTGGAATTTCAGTGGGTGTCAGGCCTTCTTTTCCAACAGCAATATAAATATCTGTTTGCTTCGCAAAGCTCTCCGTGAGAATTGCTGAGTTTTGAGTCAAAAGCGAACCGTTATCCCACCACAAACTTGGGCTGATGATGATGTATTTGCTGAAAAGTGAAGGTTTTTTTAAGAGAACTTCTGTTGCGAGCAGTCCGCCCAATGATTGCCCGATAATAGTTCTGTCCGTATTTCCATGGTACTTCGATTCAATGAAAGGTTGCAGTTCTTTTTCGATAAAGGAGATGAATTTGTCCGAATGTCCGGCTGTTGGGGTTGGTATAGTTGCCTTGTGCTCACTTGGAAATGTAAAATCTCTTTGCCGGTCTACATTTGCAATGCCCACCAGAATAGACTTGGGAAGCTGATTGACCCATTCAAAATTATAGAACTGAACAAGTCCGGCAATGTGTATAAAATCTTCATCGGCAGAACCGTCGAGCAGGTAAATAACCGGGTACTTTATTGAATCATTTTGATTGTAGCCTTCCGGGAGATAGATATTCACTATTCTTTTTTCGGAAAGTTCTTTTGATTGAATCTCTTCAATTACTCCTAATACAAAAGGTTTGCTTGTTGTTTGTACGGATCCGTTTTTCTGCGCAAGGGTGATCAGTGCAGAGCAAGTGAAGAATAGAAGTATTGCGATCTTTTTCATTTTTGTTCGTTTTCAACTTTTGGTACAGTATTCAATACTACCAAAAATACACGGAATAAAAAGATGATGAAAG
>CAMPIU010000441.1 GCA_946886545.1 uncultured Flavobacteriales bacterium
TTTTCATTGTTTTTAATAAAGTAAACCAAAGGATATTGACTTTTTACCCATCTATTTCTCTCAATGGTGGAAAGGGATTCAATGTTGAAATCGTATTCTTCGGATATTTCTACAGCCAGGTCAAACTTACCTTTCATAGGTCAGTATATTTATCGGCTTTCCCCTTCGCTTTTTCAACAGGATATTTTTCAGCGTTTTTATTGATTTTATCTACGACAATCTGAAACGGATCCAAGCCATGTTTTTCAGCTAATAAAAAGGCAAAAGAAAGAACGTCAGCTAATTCTTCTTTGATTTTATCAATATTTACGTTTTCAGATTCGGGTTTCTCTTTCCACAGAAATAATTCATTTAATTCAGCTGCCTCAATGGAAATTGCGAGTGCTAAATTTTTAGAGTCATGAAACTGTTTCCAGTCTCTTTCATCACGAAACTTAATTAATGATTGAATTACTTCAGTGTATGTTGCCATGGCTAATCGCTATATAGGCTATGAAGTTAATAATTTCTTTCTTCCATTGTATTTCGAGAAGAATATGTTGATTTCATGTAATTGCCTACCTTCACAAAAAAAATCAACTATGGAACCAATTGACCAACCAATCGATCTTCATTTTAGAAACGGAAGAGTTTTTCCTTCGAACGTAGTGGTGTTGGGCTATATTTTCCTGGGATTGTCGCCGCTGGCCTTATTTGGAAATGTGTTTATCGGGATCGGTTTGCTTTTGGTCGGGGTGTTTATTGCATTTACCAGTAATCATGTGGTGGTGGACCTGGAGACTCAGACTTTCCGGGAGTACACGGCTTATTTGGGTTTTATCAAGATCGGGAAAACGATTGATTACCGGAAGTACGGCATCTTAACGGTGGTTCCGGTGAAACAGACCACAACGGCTTATACGCGTTCTACGCAATCTACCAGCAATACGGATTATTTGTTCGCGGTTTGCATCATGGAGAGCAATTTCAGGGGCAAGAGAGAACTCACGAAACTGAAGCAAAAGTCGCAGAGCGAAGACCTGGCAAAGGAACTGGCTCACCGGATGGGAATGGAATATTTTGATTATGATCCGATGGTGATTCGGGAGAAGATGCTGGGAAGGTGATTACCTTACTTTTTCATTGCCAAAAAGTAAGCAAAAGGCTAGGCCTGTACTCGAAAATCTAAAAACTACGCGACATTCGGCGAAAGCATTCGAAACTCGTCCTACGGACTCAAACAATGAATGCTTTTTTTCGCTTCATTTGCTTGTTTTTAACGATTTCCAGCGCAAGGGCCAGGTTCAGATTCCTCTTAGTTGATCTATTTCTGGCTTCGAAGAACTGATTTTTCGAGTTGAAGGGAGGTTTCCGTCTCATTCCCGGAAGAGAGCGTTAAAAAAAGTCCTGTGCTGTAGTTTTGGCAAAAAGTGCTTGTCATTTGGATGGAGCGCAGCGTAATCTGTTCTTTTTGGTCTAAAACGAAGCTAAGGGACTTTTTAGTGAACGGCTTGGAATGAGACAGGTCTTTTGGTTCTTTTCGACCAGGAAAAGAACAGAAACTATTAAAAAAAATACAAATCCTTGTTTGCTGCGCTTCTTAGCGTAAGGGCCGATTTGAGAATCATCTTAGTTGATCTATTTCTAAGAAGCAAAGAGCGCAAAGTGAATAGCTAAATCATTTTTTAACTACAAACTGCCTGTCGGCAGACAGGAAGCTAAGGACCACGAAGGGCACCAAGCACACAAGGAGTGTTTTTGGATTATTATGAACATTTTCCCCTAGACATACGGATGGTTTGACGAAAGGGGAATAGAGTACATAGTTTTTTAAACGAGCTTGCCTGCCAGTAAACACATTAACCTCCGCGTCCTCTTGCAGCGATAATCCCCCCTTTTTTCTTTTCCCACTGATGCACAGATTTTTTTGAGGCGCTTACCAGTCGCCTCTTTATATACTAGAGCGAGACCGGTGCGCCTATGCTGAAGCTTCAGCGTAAGTATTAGGCTCGCTTATAATCTGTGCATCTGCGGTAAAGTCTTCGGGAGATCGTTGCGGGCATGATTTTTGTTGCTGGGAGGATTTTTCCGCGGTGCGAATAAACCTTTCGCCCCCGGGACAATCAAAGCTTGTACACAAACCCATTTTATGCAGATCCGCGTCATACTCGTTTTATTCATTACAGTATTCTTTTACTCATTCAACAGCTACGCACAAACCGAACTTTCCGGTAAGATCACCGACAAACAAACTTCCCTGATGGATGCGCGCATTGAGCTGCTTTCACCAATGGATTCTTCAGTGGTGAAAATCACGGCTTCCGATGAGAAGGGATTTTATACGCTCGCAGGACTTACACCGGGAAGCTATATTATTAAGGTTAGTTTCTTTGAATATACCAATCAGGTGAAGAGCATCGTACTTCCGGAAGGTAAAACGGTGATGGATTTTGAGATGAAGACGGATGCCAAACTGATAGAAGGAGTGACCGTGGAAGCGAACGCCGTGCGGGTGGAACAAAAAGGAGATACGACGCAGTACAATGCGGATGCTTATAAAACAAACCCGGATGCAACGGTGCAGGACCTCATCACGAAGATGCCGGGAATAACTTTGGAGAACGGGGTGGTGAAGGCACAGGGCGAACAGATCACAAAGGTGATGATCGACGGACAGGAATTTTTTGGCGACGATGCTTCTGCTGCAATGAAGAACCTGCCGGCTGAGATCGTTTCGAAGATCCAGGTTTACGACCAGGCAAGCGACCAGTCGAAGTTTACCGGGATCTCGGACGGAAATGAAGCGAAGGCCCTGAATATCGTGACGAAAGCTGGAAAGAACCAGGGACAATTTGGTAAGCTCTATGCCGGTTACGGAACTCCGAACGACTTGTACATGGCGGGTGCGAATGTGAATTTCTTCAAGGGAACACGGCGCATTTCAGTGGTCGGGATGTCGAACAATGTAAATCAGCAAAATTTTTCTACGGATGATATCCTGGGTGTTACCGGTTCGGCTTCGAGTGGAAGAGGAGGCCGCGGCAGAATGGGCGGCGACAATGAGAATTATATGGTTTCTCAGCAAAACGGGGTGAGCACAACGCACGGGATTGGTCTGAATTATTC
>CAMPIU010000442.1 GCA_946886545.1 uncultured Flavobacteriales bacterium
TGTCGGGTAATTGGGATAGTGTCTGCTGTTAAAAAATCACTCAAAAGTTCCTAATCCCCCTCCCGAAAGTAAATCTGTATTGTTCAATTTTTGCAAATCGATAATATCACAGGCCTTAACAATAATGATTGCAGCTTACACACAAATAAACTGGGATGTGAATGAATATTTAGGAGTGTGAGTTGTTAGCTAAAATCTAATCTTCACCTGGTAAATCTTACTCAAGCCATTCTCATTTTGGTTCACGTATTCCTGGAATTCCTGAACGTTTTTGAAGTCTTTGGATTGGAGAAGATTTCGTTTACTTGTGAAGTACAAAGTCTGCGTTTTTTCGTCGTAGAATGGGCAGTATTCCATGTACTTGGTATTGATTATTTCCCCCAGATTTTCGGATTTCTGCCAGGCTCCGTTTGCGTCTTTTCTAGCAATATATAAATCACCACTTCCCTGGCCGTCGGGAGCATTGTATTTCGTGTAAAGCAAAAATCTTTCATCATTGGAAATGAAGGCGTTGAATTCATATCCGGAACTATTGATGTTATCATTGAGAAGGACCGGAGAAGCATACTTTTTACCGTTCCAGGCACAGAAATAAATGTCATCTTTGCCCTTACCAGTTGAGGCATCCATGGTGAAATAGAGGTTGTTGTTTTTACTTAAGGTCGGATAGAACTCATCGTTAGCGGAATTGACAGTTTTGCCCAAATTTATCGGTTCAGACCAAGAATCTGAATAACTTCCTCTTTCTACATACCAGATGTCAAAATTCTTTGCTTCATCTTCGGCACCTTTCTCCGGTCTGTCCGAAGCAAAATAAAGACGTAAACCATCGTCAGAAAGGAAAGGTTCCATATAGCTCTTTTCATCGCAAAAAGAAAGCAATTCAGCTTGCGACCATGTATTGTTTATCTTTCGAATACCAGCTAATTGCGAGATTACTCCATCCGGACTTTGGATCGTGAAGAATGCTTCGGTTCCGTCTTTGGAAACACAAAAATCGCGCACGTTTAAAAATTGGTTGAGGCTAAGGTCGAAAAGGGTAACATGCAGGGAATCCTGTGCAAAAGAAAGATTGGTTACTAAAAGAATCCAGAATAGTTTGAATCGCAGCATGGTGATGAATTTGTTTGAACGAATGTAGTTAATTCATTATTAGGACAAGTTGTCTGAAAAAACAGTATTACACATACTATTTCCCACGGAAGGACACGGAAGGGCACAGAAGTCTTTATTAGCATAGTGTATAAAGCTGTGGACCGAAACACCAAAAACTCTGTGTTCCTCTGTGCCTTCGCTAAAGCTACTGGCGACATGCGATCAGCATAAGCGGTTCGCTCGTCGGTGGGAAAATAAAAAATCCCCGATCTCTTAGAAACCGGGGATTTAAAATTATGATTTGTGTTGACTTACGCCAATACTTCTTTTACTTTATCTGCTGCTTCCTGCAACAATACAGCTGAATGTACATTCAATCCTGAATCATCAATGATTTTTTTAGCTTCAACTGCATTCGTCCCTTGTAAGCGAACAATGATCGGAACCGGAATGTTACCAATGCTTTTGTAAGCATCAACAACACCTTGAGCAACACGGTCACAACGAACGATACCACCGAAGATATTGATCAAAATTGCTTTTACATTCGGATCTTTCAGGATGATATGGAATGCTTTTTCAACACGCTCAGCATTTGCTGTTCCACCAACATCCAGGAAGTTTGCCGGACTACCTCCGGAATATTTAATAATATCCATAGTTGCCATTGCAAGACCTGCTCCGTTTACCATACAAGCAACGTTTCCGTCCAATTTCACGAAGTTCAATCCTGCAGCATCAGCTTCAACATCCAATGGATCTTCTTCTGAAGTATCACGCATTGCTGCATAATCCGGGTGACGGAATAATCCGTTTCCATCCAAAGTTACTTTCGCATCAACTGCGATAATTTTATTGTCTGAAGTTTTCAATACCGGGTTGATCTCGAACATCGCAGCATCACAACCTTCATAAGCGCTGTAAAGATTCACAACGAATTTGGTCATTTGCTTGAATGCTTCTCCTGACAAACCAAGATTAAAAGCAATTTTACGCGCCTGGAATCCTTGAATTCCGACACGAGGATCGATTTCTTCTTTGAAAATCAAATGTGGAGTATCGTGAGCAACCGTTTCAATGTCCATTCCTCCTTCGGTAGAATACATGATTGTGTTGCGACCTCTTTCGCGGTCTAATAAAACAGACATGTAAAACTCTTCTACTTCAGCTTCCCCCGGATAATAAACGTCTTCAGCAAGCAATACTTTACTCACCAATTTCCCTTTACCATTCGTTTGAGCTGTTTCCAAATGACCACCAAGAATTCCTTTTACTTTTTCTTCAACCTGATCAATTCCTTTTGCAAGAACTACACCATGAGAACCAGTTTCTTCAACGACACCTTTTCCGCGTCCACCTGCATGGATCTGTGCTTTAACCACATACCAGCCTGTTCCGGTTTCTTCTGTCAATTTTTTAGCTGCAGCAACTGCATCTTCTACTTTTTCTACAACAACTCCGCGTTGGATTGCCACGCCGTATTTTTGTAAAATTGATTTTCCTTGATATTCGTGTAAGTTCATGACAACTTTTTAAATTTTTGGTGCGCTAAAGGTAGTTTTTTTAAAGGAAATAACAATTACTAAGCTGTGAAATATCCTTGAAACAGATTTTTTTTTCGAATCCGCCTGGCTCTCTCATTTCTAAGCTTTTGGCAGTAAGCTGTTTCTATATTTTCAGATGTTTCGAAATAACAGTGACCTCTCATAAAAACAAAAAAGGAAAAAGACGATAAATTATTTTATATCAGTTAATTATAGAAACATATTTTCACGCAGATTAAAGGGATCTACGCAGATTTGTAAAGAAATAATAACTTTACTCACTGGAACCTAAAATACACATTATGAAACTGGAACGAATCTTGGATAATTTAAATTCTCTGGAAAAGGGAGCTTTTATAAAAATCATTGATACAATAGTCAACTCAAAACCTAAAAATCATAAAGAAATAGAAAAAATCCTTTCCAATTCTGATGGAATAATAAAAAACGTAGATAATAGTAATAT
>CAMPIU010000443.1 GCA_946886545.1 uncultured Flavobacteriales bacterium
GTTATTGAGTTATGGAATTGTTATTGAAAAATCAACATCGACAGGAGGTAGGCACATGACCTCGTTACAAACCATGAAGGTTACATAACCCTTAATGACTTCTCCTGATTTTGCTTTGTTTACTTTGCGTGAAAAAGTGACTTCAGTTTTGAAAAAGTCCAAAGCAGCCTCAAAGTTTTCATCGTATTCATGGATGGCTTTGGGTTCTACCATTTCTCCTTCAAATTTGACATTTGGATTTTCCGTAAATGTAAAACTTGTCGGAACCGGTCCGATGGTATTATTAATGTGCTGACTATACAAGTGCCAACCTTCGGAAATGATGGCTTTCATTTGGATTTCCTTCGTGCTCGGATTGTAAGAGAAATCCCATTTCACCCGGTCCTGAGCAAAAAGTGAGGTTCCAATCAGTAAAAAAGAGCATAAAAAAAGCAGTTTACGCATGGGCTTTAGTTTGTTTATCCAAAGCTACAAAACGAAAACTGCCTGACAATAGGAGTTTATATACTTTTCTTGAAAAGCTAAAACTTTAATTCAACGATATGATCAATAGGAATCCACATACCACCTTTCAGACAAATGTATTTTTGGCCGGTAGCCCAAATGGTTGTATTGACCCTTTTGAGACCTTCATCGTCATGAAAAATGATGCCGATTTTGTGATGGTAACCATTACCTAATCGTGTTGCTTCTTCTAATTTTGCGCGAATGTCTGATTGTTGTTCAAACTCAACAGGATGTTTAAAAGACAAATCTTTCACCATCTCTTTTTCGACTGTAACTGGTTCCATTGTGTGGGGTTTTTATAGCGTGTACAATCCGAAATTTAATAAAAAAATAATTTCAAAATAACATTTCGTGAAAAAAAATATTTCTCACTGATTTAAACCATGGATAGTTTGATTATCAGTGGAATAGCAGGGTTGGCTATGTGGTTTTTGGAAACTGCAATACCCGGAATCCAAATAATTTCTCCTCCACATTTGAAAACAGGGTAGGACCTTCTCCATTGCTCCGGGATCCCGGAATCCTTTAATAATTTGAAAACCGTACTCTTTCCTTTCACACCAATCCTCCAAATCACATCTGATGACCCGGCGACATCTTGTACTATCGGACCTATGCACTTTTCAGGATCTATATAAGCTTCCCACTGATTAAAATTATCCGGTAAGAATTCAACTTCTTCAATCTTGAATTCCCAGTTCATTATTTCTGCAAAATTTGAGTTCCAGGAAAAGCCGTCTTTCGTTCTGAATATTGCGCTTTTATCAATTTTGGCGCTTAGTTTAGCGTCTTTTAATTCCCGGATGCGCTCAATGATCCAGAAGGGCCATTTGAATTGATTGCAGCAAAGGATTTGTTGTTCAATTGTCAGCTCCATCCATTCATTAAAGGAAATGGTGCATTGTTTCTCCCAAATCTCCAATTTCGGATTTAATTCTGATTGAATCTCGAGCTGGGTGTCGCGAAATGCTTTTTGGATCAGTTTAACGGAATCTGTTAATTCGGGATTGGATTCCAGCATTTGGGGAATTAAAACATTCCGGAGCTGGTTTCGTTTGTATTCGTTTTCCCGGTTGCTGGCATCTTCTCTCCATTCGATGTTCCGATCTATTGCAAAGAGTTTTAAATCGCTTTTCGGAATTTCCAAAAACGGGCGGATGATTCCATTTCGCTCCGGGTGCATTCCTCCCAATCCGAATATTCCCGATCCGCGCAGCAGTTGTAAAAAGAATGTTTCGATCTGATCATCCTGATGATGTGCTAAGAGTACACGGTTATCGGGGGATTTTTGAATGAATGCCTGAAACAGTTCGTGACGAAATTTCCTGGCAGCTTCCTGCAGATTGATTCCCTTTCCTTTGGTCAATTCTACCGGGCAACGAACTACATTGATCTCTAAGAGGTGTTTCTCTGCTAGTTCACGGACAAATTCTTCGTCTTTCTCGCTTTCTTCACCCCGCAATTGGTAATTAATATGAAGAATTAGTGGTTTATAGCCAAGCTTTACCAGAACTTCAAGCAAAACGGTGGAGTCGAGTCCGCCGGAACAGGCAACACATAAGTTAAAGGGTCTGAGCTCTAACTTTGAAACGGCCTCTTTTACCAGTGACATGTGCCGAAAAGGGATAAGATTCTGTCTACTTTTACCTTGCATTCTTCGTATTCGGCTTCTGCATCCGAAAGCATGGTAATTGCGCCGCCAACTCCGCAAGTCAGTTTTTTTGTATGGTTGTCATAGACCAGGGTACGGATCAGTACATTTAAGTCGAAATCAGAATCGGGGTAAATTACACCGAAAGAACCGGAGTAAAACTCACGCGAAAAACCTTCGTATTTTTCAGCAAGTTCAACAGCTGCTTTTTTCGGAGCACCGGTCATGGATCCCATTGGGAAACTTGCTTTCAGGATGTCTGAAAAGGAACTTCCTTCCTTCAGTTCGCAAGAAATAGTTGAGATCATTTGGTGAACGGTCGGGAAGGAATAAATCTCACACAGTTCATCTACATGAACACTTCCTTTTGCTGCAACTTGTGAGAGGTCATTTCGCACCAAATCAACGATCATGACATTTTCGGCACGTTCCTTTTTACTTGTTTGCAAGTTGTTGCGGTATTGCAGGTCCTCCAGGTCTGTGTTTCCCCGTGGGGCTGTTCCTTTAATAGGCTGCGAAATCAGTTTTGTTCCTTTTTTCCGGATGAAGCGTTCCGGACTTGCTGAGGCGAACATCCAATCGGCGGTTTCTACCAAAGCTGCAAAAGGAGTCGGGTTTTTCTCCCACAAAGCAGTGAAATAGGGTCGGATGCTATGAATTTCAATGGGAGAGGATTCGATTAGCTGACAGAAATTCAATTCATAAACATCGCCTAGCTGAATATGTTCTTTAATCTTGTTAATGCGCTCCAAATAGCCTTCTTTATTCATTTTTGCAGTCCATTCAACTGCTTCAGGCTGTTCATCCGTTTCTAATAACTGCTCGGCCAAGTGCTGATGGGCTTCATTATATTCTCCTTCCAGCCAATATGCTCTTGTACTTTCATATAAATAGGTGCTTTCAGGCACCCAGATACGAAACAGGGGTAAGAGATTCCC
>CAMPIU010000444.1 GCA_946886545.1 uncultured Flavobacteriales bacterium
ATTGAGATCCTCCGGTATTTCTTCCTGCGTGAGCCATTGAAAGAACTCCGCGGTCATGAAACTGGTTTCCTCCTGTCAATTCACAATCGATCTTGTAACCTGGTCCACCGGTTCCCGGCATTCCTGTTGCTCCTTCACGCGAATTCGGACAACCTCCCTGAATTACGAAATCAGGTAAAACACGGTGAAATGTTAATCCGTCGTAAAATCCTTCTTTGGCCAACTTTACAAAGTTAGCAACTGTGTTCGGTGCATCTTCCTGAAAGAAGGTTACACGCATATCTCCCTTTTCTGTGCGAATGATAGCTTCCATTTTATTTAAAGTGTTTTTTACAAAAGTACTTTAAAAATTACGAATGTCTCATTCCTAATTCCGAATTGAAAGTTCGGGTTTGTTGGACGAGTTCACCGTTCAGAATTTTAAAACAGAAAGAATGCAGAAATAAATCAACGCTTGCCAAGTTCAAAATTCATATTTCGTAATTATTGAAAACCTATCGATTCTGTGTTGGGAGATTTTAACAAATTGTATTCCATGGTAACTGATACAACTGAAAATGATCCGTAAATTTGTCGAATGAATCATACAACAATCGCTCGAGATAAAATCAAACAATTTTCATCATTTTCCCATGCTTTCGGGAATCAATCAACATTCGGGCAATTTCTTGCAGCACCATTGAATTCCGTTTCGGATCTTCAAGCACAGGCGCAAAAAAAGAAAGAAGTCTATTCTTCTTCAAAGCGACAAAACCTCGTAGAGGTTTGGAATAAACAAATCAGTTCTTTTGCATCGGAAAGTCAATTGGAAAACCTGAAACTATTGGAGAACGAAAATACGTTCACCGTTACAACAGGTCATCAGTTGACACTTTTTGCAGGGCCACTTTATTTGATCTATAAAGTATTGCATGTAGTTCGTTTGTCTGAGGAGTTTAATAAGGGGCAAAACGAATTTAAAGCGGTTCCGGTCTTTTGGATGGCTTCGGAAGATCATGATTTCGATGAAGTGAAATCCACGCATTTATTCAATCAAAAGTTGACATGGGAATCAGCTCAAACAGGCCCGGTTGGTCGCTTCAATATGAACGATTTCCAGGAAATTGCTACACAGTTCAAAACCTTTTTTGAAGGAAAGGAAACGGAAATCAATGAGTTGCTTGCGATTCCGGAAAAAGCAGATTATGCTTCTTATTTGCAGGAATTTATCAGTAAACTGTTTTCCGAATTCGGAGTTTTGGTCCTTCAGCCGGATTGCCTTGATTTAAAACGTGAGTTTGTCCCGGTAATTTTGAGGGAACTGGCAAGTCCCTTGGCGCATCATGCAGTTTTGAATACGAATAAGCAAATCGAAGAAGCAGGTTTTAAGCCGCAGGCGCAGGCAAGAGATTGTAACCTGTTTTACCTTAAAGCAGGTGAACGTTTACGCGTTGAGCCGCTTGAAAACGGTTTGGCAATCGACGGTAAAATTTACAGCAAAGAAGAACTAAGCAATTTGGTGGAATCAGAACCCGAAAATTTTTCTCCGAATGTGATTTTACGGCCTGTTTACCAGGAAACTATTTTACCGAATTTGGTTTACGTCGGAGGTGGTGGTGAAATGGCTTATTGGATCCAGTTGAAAGGCGTATTTGATGTGCATGATACTTTATTTCCATTGATTCAGCAACGCATTTCCATTCAATTGGCGGATGGCGCATTGAAGAAACGGATGGATAAATTGAATTGGCCATACGAACGATACTTCGAATCAAAAGAAGACTTGAAGAAACTGTTTTTGAAAGAAAACGAAGGTGATGATTTGGACCTTTCGGTTCTTTATTCGGAATTTAATACTTTGCGATTAACAATGATTGAAAAAGCCAAGTCGATTGAAGCAACTCTGGAATCTTTTGCAGAAGCAGAAACCGTCCGCATCAAAAAACAATTGGAATCATTTGAACAGCGTTTGGTCAAACAATTGAAGCAGCGTCATGAACAAGTGCTCCAATCCATTGATTTTATTTCGGAACGTATTATACCTGAAAATACCCTGCAGGAACGTTATTTTCATTGGCTGCAATTTGCTCCAAGCGGAGCTTATAATGAACTTTTAAATCAGATTCACGCAGAAATTGATCCTTTTGAGAAGGAATTAATCGTAATTGACTTGTTGAAAGGGTAGTTTATTTTCCCACAGAGGAACACAGAAGAACACAGAAGAACACGGATGTTCTATATTGTAACCCTCACAAATTCGTTTGATATTGCCTCAGAGATTTTTGAAATCAACAAATTTCTTCTGTGTTCTTCTGTGTACCTCCGTGGGAGCCGTGAATCTACGGGAAATCTAAAAAAAGCATGCTTGTTCCAACGAAATAGAAACATTTACACTAATTTCGACAATTCAACGTTTAAGCGAAGATGCGAAACCAATTTCTAGTATTACTTCTTCTTGTTTTTATGCCTTTGACCACTGTTTGGTCTCAAGTTCAGGTAACTGGAAATGTACTCGATAACCGCAAGGTGGAATTACAAAATGTGGTGGTTTATTTCCTTCTCGGAACGGACACCATTTCTGCTAAAACAGATCAAAACGGTCGCTTCCGGGTTCAACTTGCTCCCAATAAATATGGAATGATTGCCCGGTATGATACCGAAAATGAATTCCGGAAAAATGTTCAGATTCCTGATGTGAACTCATTTGTTTTGGATCCCATTGTTTTTGACTTTGGAATTATTGATGGTGTGGTGATCAAAACCACTAAGGAGGATATCAATGGTTTGGATCGTATTCCTCCGATTGATCTGCAAAAACTTCCCATGCCGAACGGAATTACCAGTTTGCTGGTTCTTACTCAGGCAGGAGTAAACTCTAATAATGAGTTAACTTCCAATTACAACGTTCGCGGAGGAAATTATGATGAAAACTTAGTTTACGTAGATGGTTTTTTGATTAATCGCCCGTTTTTAACACGTTCCGGTCAGCAGGAGGGCTTGAGTTTTATTAATACTGCCCTGGTTCAAGATGTGTATTTTTCTTCCGGTGGATTTCAATCCATGTATGGAGACAAACTGAGTTCTGTTTTGGATATTC
>CAMPIU010000445.1 GCA_946886545.1 uncultured Flavobacteriales bacterium
CCTATGCATTTCCTTACCAAAACAGTACAACTTGCGCTTATTCTGCCGGCTGGGTAACGAATAACAATCTGCCTTTATTCCAGGCAATGGATAGCGGAGCTGCCCAGGTAGCTTATTACGGCGGTTTCGGTATGCCGACTGTTGTATTATTAGGTGGTGCTAATCACGATGTCTTATTTGTAACACAAGATTTCAATACTTCAGACACCACTACCATGCGGGATTTAATCCTGACTAACTTTACAGCAGGATTGCCTGAACAAACTATCGTTCAAAACTTCAGTGTATACCCTAACCCTGCTTCGGATCTTGTAAACCTGAGCTTTGAAGCCCTGCAAGGTGCAGATTTGTTTATGCAGTTGACAGATCTTTCGGGAAAAACGGTTCTGACATTTGACAAAGAAAAACTGAACAAAGGAGTAATCGAAAAACAAATCGATCTATCCGGCCTTCCCGTCGGAACATATCTTTTGAATCTGCAAATGAATGAAACCCTGATTACGGAAAAGATCCATGTGGTCCGCTAATTTCAGGAGGAAAATATCTAAGCAAGTATTGGTGGCTGTGTTTTTTAGCGCGGTCACCGGTAGTGCTTTTGCGCAATCTTATTTTCACTCGCCAAACGATACCCTGATTGCCTATACAACAGTAAACAATTCGGTAACGATGAACATTACACAGGTTCATCCGGGTAGCGACACTCTTCAATTTGTATGGGAAAAATTATCATTTTCCTTTCCTGCTGATTGGACTGCTACGATTTGCGATAATACGACCTGTTATCCTTCGCTGATAGATAGTTCAACGACCTTACCGGTACTTCCGGGAGATGACGGATTTATGCTGGTTCACTGTTTTCCGAATACAAACCCGGGAACAGGAATTGTGCGGTACCTCATTTACGAGATCGGCTCACCCTTACAGGTTGATACGCTGACATGGATCATACATGCAGAATCAACCACCGGACTGGACAAACCCGACACAAAACCCGTATACACTTTGATCGGAAACCGCTTTCAACTCAACGAAACAGGCAGCGGATATTCAAATCTTTCCCTACTCGATTTAAGCGGAAAAGAAGTTTTCTCCGGAAGTATTTCAGCCGGCTCCCCACTTGATATTCCAATTCTCCCCTCGGCATTTTATTACCTGGTAATTAGCGGGAACAACAACATTATTCGTCAAAAAATATGGCACTCAACAAATTAAATCTGCAAAAAGCATTGTTTGCATTCCTGGTACTTTGTATTCCTGGAAATTATCTTGCACAAAACGCGCTTTATATCCCGCCTGCATTAACAGGAACGACATTTAATCTCAATGTACAATCCGGCAGTACACAACTTTACCCGGGAAATCCTACCCCAACATACGGAATCAATGGTTCCTTTCTTTCGCCTACCATTATTGTCAATAAGAATGATGTGGTAACCCTGAATGTCATTAATAATTTGAGTGTTGCAACAACTATGCATTGGCATGGTTTACACGTTGCACCTGAAAACGATGGCGGGCCTCATCAGTCAATCGCAGCAGGAACTACCTGGAGTCCTTCTTTTGAGATCTTAAATAATGCCGGAACATTTTGGTACCATCCGCACGGTGAAGGAAAAACAGAATTGCACGTTGGAAAAGGACTTGCCGGTTTATTCATTATTCACGATCCTGCCGAACTTGCTTTGGGATTGCCACAGACTTATGGTGTAGACGACATTCCACTTATTGTTCAAACAAAAGCATTTGATGTGCTCAACCAGGTTGCCATTGCCGATCACATGGATACTTCCGTCTTTGTGAACGGAACATTGCGCGCTACAGCCGATTTACCGGCACAGGTAGTACGCTTCCGCCTCTTGAACGGCAGCAGCATGCGCTCATTTTATTTCGGATTCTCCAACAATACGACTTTTTACCAAATTGCAACTGACGGAGGTTTGACAGCAACTCCAAATGCATTGACACGTTTATTGCTTGCTCCGGGCGAGCGTTCGGAAATTCTTGTGGATTTAAGCGGACTGAACGGACAGACATTAAATTTGATGAGCTACGGTTCAGAAATGCCCGATGGAATTTTCGGTTCTCCTTCAGTTGGTTCCGGAGCGGACACAATGGACATGTACATGGATAATTTCCTGAATGGTACCGACTTTAACCTGGTGGAATTTACAGTCGTACCTCAAACCGGAAATCCCGTAACTACCATTCCAACTAGCCTGGTGCCCTACCTTCCGTTCAATGAAATGGATGTAACGGTTAACAGAACATTGGTATTCGATACCATTACCCTTGTTCCGGGCGACGTACCGAATCGTGCGGAAGGTCCGTTCGGGATCAACAATACCACTTTCCACATGGATTCGATCAACATTATGGTTCCGCTCAACTCAACAGAGCTCTGGACATTAAAAAACAAGACACTGATCGCACATCCCTTCCACATCCACGATATCCAGTTTAACATCATTGAAAAGAATGGAACGACCCCGCCTGCAAGCGAGCAAGGCTGGAAAGACGTGGTTTTGGTAATGCCGGAAGACAGCGTGAAGTTCATAACCCGTTTTACTACCTTCTCGGATGAAATGGTGCCATATATGTATCATTGCCATTTGCTGCACCATGAAGATGACGGAATGATGGGTTCCTTTTTGGTTTATGATCCTTTTGCTTCTCTTGATGAACAGGAAACTTTTGCTTTTACTTCTTTTCCCAATCCTTCATCCGGGGAATGGAATATTACAGGAAAATGGGATAATAAACAATTCAGTATCACATTGACCGACGTTCAGGGAAAATAAATCTTAAAACATAGTTTTTCCGGCCTGTCTTCCGGGGAAAACATCCCAGTTTCAGCCACAGAATTACATAGCGGAATCTATTTTTTGAGCATCACTTCCGGAAAAGAAACTCAGAAATTGATGCTGATGAAGAATTGATCATTTCACGCTTCCTTCACCAGTTGCTTTTTTAATTCAATGATTCAATGCCGTATGTAGAAAGTGGCCGAAAAAAAGGAAAATTGTGGTAAAAGTTAAATAACTTCTTCTACCTACTTATTGATTTTCAGATATATT
>CAMPIU010000446.1 GCA_946886545.1 uncultured Flavobacteriales bacterium
GCAAGAAGATCATCTGGTCCGCTCTTGAATACGAAGAAAAAGAAAGAAGCCCTGGACAAATTCCAACAAGATTTCATCCATATAACGGCCGGGGTCCGTGCCAAAATTGAAACAAACATCTTCGATGAACAAAACGATCTGTGGCATTTCAACATGTATGGCCCTGCAAACCAGACTTTCCAAGATGAAAAAGGAAATACCCG
Organism: uncultured Flavobacteriales bacterium; assembly: GCA_946886545.1. The sequence goes on from CAMPIU010000446.1 coordinate 204, forward strand.
AAAGCAATCTTTTCATGATGTTTGGTCAAAATCAGTTCCGAACACCCTTACAGTTCGCACGACAGGGTTAATTGACGAGCACTTGAAAGACAACTTACGCAAAAAAGTAGACCACCTGGTTTACCAACAAATTATACAGGATAATTTTGCCCACCCGCTTTCAGCCTACGATAATTTGAGGAATCCATTGCTGGATAACATCGAAATACCCCAAACGCGTGTAGAATATTCCGATACATTGATTTCCCTGCAGGAACAGGAACAATCGCAAGGAGCTTTAACACCGTCAGAACAATTTGAAGCAGAAGCATTGTTTAGCGGAAACAAAAAACTCATTTTCACCGCACTGCACCTGATGTTCAATGAACATCCGCATTCCCCGAAAAAAATGTTCTTTAAGGCGCATTCCCAGGGAGTGGTGCCTTTTGGGTAGAACGGGATACAGATTGAAATCAAATTGGTTTGCAGATGTTTAATATAGCTCCTGTTATTCAGCCAGGCAGACAAGTTCAGACTCTTTTTAAGCCTAAAACTTGATCTATTGAAAGAAATCACTAAATTAGACACTCACTGAATATTTGTTTTGCTAACACGAAAAATCTATGCGGAAACCACTATCCAAAAAGACCATTCATTCGAATCACCAATCAACTACGGTTCATTCCAAAACACAGAAGGATCGGGTTCAATTGACTTCATTTCAGGATAACAGACCGGAAGCAGCCACTCAAAGAAAATTGCAGGAGGACGGTGATAAAAGTCCTCAGTCGGCTCAGGTTCAAGCCGTGAAAGAGGGGGTTTTTCAGTTCAAGTCCGGAGGAAATTCAGCGGCCATCATTCAATTTGGCGACAAGAAACGGAAACGAAGTGACGATGATAGTGATGATGATAGTGATGATGACTATAAACCGCCAAACGAACGCAGAAAATACAGACGAACATTCAATGGCAAGGTTCGAATGCAAGTAATCAAACGAACGGCTTTACGGAATAAGAACCGTCATTACGTTTGTCCGGGCTGCGGAAGACCCCTTGCAACGAAAAATGGCAAGGAAATCAAAACTTACTACATCAGTAAATCGAATAAAAAGCACGACATTAAATCCGCCCAAATGGACCATTATCCACCTTGGAGCAAGCGTCTTGAAAAACATATTAAAAAGAAAAGCAGTGAGGAGGAAATCCGCAAGGATCATGATGATCCAAACAAGCTGAGAGCGTTGTGCTTACGATGTAACGGAAGCCATAAATTCGAGAATAAGGAAAATCTGCCAGAAGATGGCTATTCGGATGACGAATACTACAGCGATGACGATACGCGGGATGATTCCATCTGGAAAAACTACAGAGACAACAATGACGACGATAATCCGCCAGGAATAACAACCTAGTGGGGGGAGTTCGAAACTTGTCTTGGCCGGTAGAGTAGGAAGGTTTTAGATTTTATTTCATTTTAAACAGGGTGGAAAAGTTTTTTTTGTCCATTTCAATTTGAATTCTTCATCAAATTATTTTTTCACTTTGTGTGAAGAACGTGTGTATAACTTCAGGTGCAGTAATCTCACTATGACATAATTAAGTCATTAAATTTACGATGGGTACTTAACGTATCTGGGCCTTCAGAATTTGTTTGAAGGGGACAAAGTTAAAAGCTCGATCTGCTTCACTTAATAGCATTATTAATAAAACCATTAAGTTTCGCAGTTTCTCCACCTGGAGGACGAGTCTGGCAACAAAGTTAATCATTTCGGTTGGCTTTAAGAAGTCACGAACAACACCCTACGACTCTATTAAAAAGTCGGTGTAGAGATGCAGAGGAAGTTTCTGCAGAGGTGAGGATAAAGAGAAATCTCCTCAACGAGTATAAATACTAGTTTGCGCTAAAAGACCTATGAGTTTGTGTTGGCTCGGTCTTTTAGCTTTGCCGAAAAATTATGAAAGAAGAAATATTTGATATCCTTTGGCAAAAATTCCTCGAAAAGGAGTACAAATCTTTAAAAAAAAGGAAACGCAATTATTTACATTTCGATAGATCTATTCGATTTTCCAAAGAACAACTTACGACATTTAAAAATTTCAAGATTGCCTTTGATAAAAGATTTCTCTCAGACTTCAAATCTGGTAAAATTATGGTAAACGGTTTTTACCCATTTATTGAAACAACCGTAAGTATACCAAGATATAAATTCAATGAAGAACTCGGAAGACGTAGTATAACATTTAAAAATCGTCCTATTTGCTTTGCTGCACATTTTGATGCTCTAAGATATTCATGGTTCGCAACTATTCTAGATCATTGTTATGAACTTGTATTAGCAGAAGAAAAAATTGATTTATCAATTCTCGCATACCGTAAACTACCGGGCAAATTAAGCAATATTGATTTTGCATTTTCTGTTTTCAAAGAAATTGAAAATCGAGGTTCGTGCGTTGCCTTAGCGTTTGATATCTCAAAGTTTTTTGAAAAAATAAACCACAAGATATTAAAAAGTAAATGGTTAGAAGTTCTAAATAGAATCCATCCAGATTTACAAGGTCTCCCAGTCGATCATTTTAAGGTTTTAAAAAGTCTAACTAAATTTAGATATGTAGTAAAAAATAATTTACAGCATTTCGATGGCGATTCTAAATTGACAGGAATTAAAACTACTAGAATTACATCTCCATTAGATTTTCGTGATTTAGTTCGAAATTATGGTTTCATTCAGATAAATCCATATTTTCCATTAGAAGCAGGCATCCCCCAAGGATCTCCAATTAGTGCTGTATTGGCAAATATATCTATGCTTGATTTTGATAGAGAACTTACCAATTATATTGATTCAATAAATGGTAAATATTATAGATATAGTGACGATCTTATAA
>CAMPIU010000447.1 GCA_946886545.1 uncultured Flavobacteriales bacterium
CATAACGGAAGAGGATAAACATATAAACTGAAATAAAAGTAAATTCATTTTAAGGATTGGTTAAATAGATTCTATAAAAATACAAAAATCCGCTCATCGATTGATGGGCGGATTTTCAATTTTAATTATTCGTTTTTCTTACGCTTCCACGTGCATGTAACTCTCTACGCTCGGACAAGAACACACTAAGTTTCTGTCTCCGTATGCGTTGTCTACACGACGAACCGGAACCCAATATTTCCACTCTTTTAAGTAGGCAACCGGATAAGCTGCTTCCTGCGGAGAGTAAGGGTAATTCCAGTCTTTGTTGATGATACAGTCTGCTGTGTGCGGAGCGTTTTTCAACAAGTTGTTCTCTTTGTCGGCATGACCGTTTTCGATTTCTTTGATCTCAGCGCGAATTTTGATCATTGCTTCAATGAAACGATCCAATTCTTCTTTGTCTTCCGATTCTGTCGGTTCAACCATCAGTGTTCCCGCTACCGGGAAAGAAACGGTTGGTGCGTGGAATCCGAAGTCGATCAAACGTTTCGCCATATCGGCAACTTCTACGTCTGCTGTTTTCTTGAAATCACGACAGTCTAAGATCATTTCGTGAGCAACTGTTCCGTTTTTACCGGTGTACAATACATCGTAATGACCTTTCAATTTCGCTGCAATGTAGTTTGCGTTTAAAATCGCTGCTTCTGTAGATTCTCTCAATCCTTTCGCTCCCAGCATTTTGATGTATCCGTAAGAAATCAACAAGATCAGGGCGCTTCCGTAAGGTGCTGCAGAAACTGCGTGAATCGGTGTGTTTCCTCCTGCTGCAATCACCGGATTACTTGGCAGGAAAGGAGCCAAATGTGCTGCAACACCGATCGGGCCCATTCCAGGTCCGCCACCTCCGTGAGGAATTGCAAATGTTTTGTGTAAGTTCAGGTGACAAACGTCTGCACCGATATTTCCCGGATTTGTGAGTCCGACCTGCGCATTCATATTCGCACCGTCCATATAAACCTGTCCGCCGTTTTCGTGGATGATCGCTGTAATTTCACGGATTCCTTCTTCGTAAACTCCGTGAGTAGAAGGGTATGTTACCATCAAACCAGCCAATTCGTTCCCGATTTGGTTAGCAACGGTTTTTAATTCTTCAATATTGATATTTCCGTTCTCGTCACAACCTGTTACAACCACTTCCATTCCTGCCATAACCGCAGAAGCCGGGTTTGTTCCATGAGCAGAAGAAGGAATGATCATTTTTGTACGTTGTTTATCTCCGCGGCTTTCGTGGTATGCTTTAATAACCATCAAACCGGCATATTCACCCTGAGCACCGGAGTTTGGCTGTAAAGACATAGCTGCAAATCCTGTGGATTCACACAAATCTTTTTCCAATTCACGGAACATTGCATGATAACCGGCAGCTTGTTCAACCGGAGCAAAGGGGTGCATATTCGCAAACTGAGGATTCGTGATCGGAATCAACTCAGAAGCTGCATTCAGTTTCATGGTACAAGATCCCAGAGGAATCATGGAGTGAACCAAAGACAAATCCTTATTCTCCAAACGTTTCAAATAACGCATCATCTTAGATTCAGAATGGTGTTTGTTGAACGTTGGATGAGTTAATATAGCGTCTGTACGTAATGCAGAAGAAGCAATGTTTGAAGCAGTTGCTGTTCCGGCTTTGTTTGCACCGAAAACTTCCAATACAGCATTCACATCTTCCAATGTGTGTGGTTCACCAAAGCTGATTGTCAATTCGGATTCATTGATGATGCGGAAGTTCATTCCTTTTGCTTCAGCAGCAGCCTTGATTTTTGCAGTATCTACTCCTTTTACCCAAACGGTGTCGAAGAAAGAATCGGAACCAAGCTGGATTCCTGCTGCTTTCAATCCGCTTGCAGTTGTGCTTGCCAAACTGTTTACCTGTTCAGCGATCTCTTTTACTCCTGCCGGACCGTGGTATACGGCATACATGGAAGCCATAACAGCCAATAATGCCTGAGCCGTACAAATATTGGATGTTGCCTTATCTCTTTTAATATGTTGCTCGCGCGTTTGCAAAGCCATGCGTAAAGCCAGGTTGTCATCAGCATCCTTAGATACACCGATGATACGTCCCGGAATTGTGCGTTTGTAATCTTCTTTTGTTGCGAAAAATGCTGCGTGAGGCCCGCCGTAACCCATCGGAACTCCAAATCGTTGAGAAGATCCGAAAACTACATCAGCTCCCAATGACCCCGGTGATTTTAATAGTACCAATGAAAGAATATCCGCAGCAACTGCTGTTTTTAATCCGTTATTGCGCGCCATGAATCCGGTAACATCTGTGATATGTCCGTGAACATCCGGATACTGAATAATGGCTCCGAAATAGGTTCCGTCATTCGTAAAAGTTGTTTCATCACCCTCTACCAATTCAATTCCTAAATTGATTGCTCTTCCCAGAACAACTTCTTTTGTTTGCGGGAATGCATTTTTGGAAATGAAAAACTTATTTACCCCGTCTTTTACTTCCTGGCGTGAACGTGAATTCCAGAACATGATCATTGCTTCCGAAGCAGCAGTTCCCTCATCCAATAAAGATGCATTCGCGATTTCCATTCCGGTCAATTCCAAAACCATCGTCTGGAAATTCAGTAAAGCTTCCAAACGGCCTTGTGAAATCTCAGCCTGGTAAGGTGTATAAGCAGTGTACCATCCCGGATTCTCCAAAACGTTACGCAAAATCACAGAAGGAACAATTGTTTCATTGTATCCTAAACCAATAAAAGACTTGAATACTTTGTTCTGAGCACCAAGAGCCGTAATGTGCTGCAGGTATTCCTGCTCGCTCAAAGCGGCATCGATCTTCAACTCCCCGGATAAGCGGATATGTGAAGGAATTGTCTTATCTATTAATTCTTGAATTGATTTGACACCAATAGCAGCTAACATCTCAGATTTCTCAGCTGAATCAGGTCCAATGTGACGGGATGAAAATGCACTCATAAAAATTTCACTCTTTTTTGAAACTTACCTTTCTGGTAAGCAGGTGCAAAGATAGCGAATTTCACGTTTTGTTATTTCGATTTAGCTGG
>CAMPIU010000448.1 GCA_946886545.1 uncultured Flavobacteriales bacterium
GGATTTACTAGACTATGAATTCAATAAAAAGTTGTTTTTTGATCAAACATTTCTCACCTGAATCGATTTAGAATCCGTAACTTTGCACCAGATTTTTGATGCCCATGAGCGATGCAATTAAACATGAATGCGGAATCGCACTCATTCGATTAAAAAAGCCACTACAATACTATGTTGACAAATACGGAACGGCTTTTTATGGTTTAAACAAGCTTCATCTTTTAATGGAGAAGCAGCACAACCGTGGACAAGATGGGGCTGGTGTTGCAAACATTAAGTTAGACATGGAACCCGGAGAGCGCTATATTTCGCGCTACAGAAGCATTGATCCCAAACCGATTCAGGATATTTTCGATCACATTAATAAACGCTTTTATGAAATCGGGGAAGAAAATCCCGAGTTATTAAAAGACGTAAATTATCTGAAGAAAAATGCCGGATTCACCGGAGAACTATTTTTAGGCCATTTAAGATACGGGACCTTTGGTAGGAATTCAATTGAGAGTTGTCATCCGTTCTTAAGACAAAACAACTGGATCACCAGAAACCTGGTTGTTGCAGGAAACTTCAACCTGACAAATGTTGATGAGCTTTTCGAGGTATTATTGGAAATTGGTCAGCATCCGAAAGAAAAATCAGATACAGTAACCGTTCTTGAAAAAATCGGGCATTTCTTAGATGTTGCAAACGATGAGCTGGTTCAAAAATACCAGTCTCTGGGCTATAACAGTCATGATGTCTATCAAAAAGTTGCAGAAAACATTGATATTCAACAGATCCTGAAACAATCTTCTGAAGTTTGGGATGGCGGATATGCAATGGCAGGATTGTTTGGTCACGGAGATGCTTTTGTATTAAGAGATCCGAACGGTATCAGACCTGCATTCTATTTTGAAGATGAAGAAGTTTGTGTTGTTGCCTCAGAAAGACCGGTTATACAGACTGCATTCAACTTAAAGTACGACGAGATCAAAGAACTAACTCCCGGACATGCCCTGATCATTAAGAAAAACGGTACTGTTTCAGAAGTTGAGATCAATACTCCAAAAGCTCCTGCAAAATGTTCCTTTGAACGCATTTATTTCTCCCGTGGAAATGATTTTGATATTTACCAGGAACGCAAGAATTTAGGACGTTATGTCGTTCCTAATGTATTAAAAACAATAGATTACGATTTAGATAATTCTGTTTTCTCCTTTATTCCCAACACAGCCGAAGGCAGTTTCTACGGAATGATCAAAGGGCTGGAAGATTATCTGAACGAACAGAAATATGAGCAATTGCTGGCTATAGACGGGAAACCGAGTCCGGAACAATTGAAAGAGATCCTGAACCGCAGAGCACGTATTGAAAAAATTGCAATCAAGGATGCGAAGGCCCGCACATTTATCACACAAGATGATGCACGGGACGACATGGTTGCCCAAGTTTACGATATCACTTACGGATCAGTCGTTCGTGGAAAAGACAATTTGGTAGTTATTGACGACAGTATTGTGCGCGGAACAACTTTGAAACAGTCCATTTTACGCATTTTAGATCGTTTGGATCCGAAACGCATCCTGGTTGTTTCATCTGCCCCTCAAATCCGTTATCCGGACTGCTATGGAATTGACATGGCGAAAATGGGAGATTTCATCGCTTTTGATGCAGCTATTACCCTATTAAAAGAAAGTGGCAGACAGCACATTATTGATAACTGTTACCGTAAATCAAAAGAGCAGGAAAAATTACCGAAAGAGCAAATTGTAAACTATGTAAAGGAAATTTATGCTCCTTTTACTGCAGAAGAAATTTCCGCTCAGATCGCCAAAATGCTTACCCCTGAAAACATCAAAGCAGAAGTTCATATTGTTTATCAAACAGTAGAAGATCTTCACAGAGCATGTCCAGGAAACACAGGTGATTGGTATTTTACGGGGAATTACCCTACACCGGGAGGAAATAAAGTCGTGAATAAAGCTTTTATTAATTATATTGAAGGCAAAAACGAACGAGCTTACTAGGAAAAATGCTTAAAAAACCAACAACTGTTTTTGTATACTTGTTGGGTGCTTATGTACTGATTCAATTCCTTTGGTGGGGTTATCACCTTATTGATTTAACCCGGGCATCTCACCATACAGATCAAACTGTTACCAAGCGAATTATAATGATTATTGGTGAAGGATCGGTCTTTCTTGTTTTACTGCTCTTCGGTCTTTGGAAAATAAAACGTTCCATTAAGAAAGAAATTCAAATAGCACGCCAGCAAAACAATTTCATGTTATCCGTAACTCATGAATTAAAAACCCCGCTTGCGGCAACCAAACTTTATCTTCAGACCATTCAAAAACATAAGTTAAGCGAGGAAAAACAAATTGAGCTGATCCAAAAAGCGTTGGACGAATCAAGCAGACTGGAAACCCTGGTGGAACAGATTCTTACAGCTTCGAGGCTGGAGCAACAAGCAATGCCACGATTGGTGACCTCTATTTCCCTGAAAGATTTTTTAAATAAACTAATAGCGATTCAGGAAAAAAGATTCACTGTTTCTATTCGCATCAATGACTTCACAGACATTCAATTAGACACGGATCCGCTTATTTTCACCAATATTCTGAATAACCTTATTGAAAACGCCTACAAATATGGATACACCGATCAGGGTATTGATTTAACCGTTTCCAAAGATGATCAGTACGTTTCCATTGCCGTGAGGGATTATGGAAAAGGAATACCCGTAGAACAACAAGACCTTTTATTTAAAAAATTCAATCGTTTAGAAAACGAAGAAACACGCACTACAAAAGGAACCGGTCTTGGCTTATTTATAGCCAAAGAATGCGCAAGAACCTTAGGAGGAAACCTCAGACTCATAAAAGTTGAGGGGCCTGGAGCGTGTTTTCAAATACAAATGCCTTATGATGAATAATCAAAAAGTTGGTTTAATAATTTTAGATGGTTGGGGACTTGGTGACCATTCAATGGCCGACGCCATTTTTAATTCGAAAACTCCGGTAATGGATTCATTACTTGAAAAATATCCGCACAGTAGTTTAACAGCAAGTGGT
>CAMPIU010000449.1 GCA_946886545.1 uncultured Flavobacteriales bacterium
TAAAGCCATGTTTCTTTGCCACACGATAGGTATAATAAACATTCTCAGTACTGTGCTCCGCCCTCGGATCCAGGAAAATGTGTTCTTTTGGAATTCCCAAAGCTTCTCCATAAAGTGCCATGACCCTGGCTTCTTCGTATTCGGTATATACTGCTGCTCCGGAATAAATAATGTTCTTTGCAATTCCCTTTTTGTACAAGTAGATCGACCATTGGACCCGATTCCTCATTGCTTCACTCCAATGTTTGCCATCGTATGGTACGCCCGGAACAATGATCGCGTCATAAGGCGCATTCGGTAAGTACTTGCGGTTGGTTTTTTCCGCAGAAGGAGAAAAGAGAAAACAACCACTGAGAAGTGTGGTTAAGATTAAGGAAGTGATTACTGAAACTACTTTCATAATTCAATGATACAATTTTAACTGAAATTACGATTCTTGAAAACGTTAAAATCTCTTAAGGAAACTTTCAATAACTTTAACATCCTTAAGCGATAAATCCTCTTTATCTTTGCAACTTCGCTGACCTGCTGTGCCGTCTGCGTGTCGCTGAAGCTTTAGCAGGCGCAAGTGGCTTCACAAAGGCAAAGAGCTATGGCCAAGCGTCGCAATTCAAAGAAAAGAAGTTATGACAAAGCTAAGCGTAAACATCAATAAAATTGCTACTATCCGAAATGCACGTGGAGGGAACACACCGAATGTTGTTCAGGTAGCCATCGATTGTGAACGCTTTGGTGCAGCGGGAATTACAGTACATCCAAGACCTGATGAAAGACATATCACAGGAAAAGATGTTGTGGCTCTATCTAAAGTTGTAACAACAGAATTCAATATCGAAGGTTATCCGGACCAGCGTTTCATGGAAATGATCCAGGCAATCCGTCCGGCGCAGGCCACTCTGGTTCCTGATCCTCCGCATGTTTTAACTAGCAATGCCGGATGGGATACAAAGGAACACCTGGAAGTTTTGCAAGATATTATCCGGAGAATTAAATCCTGGGGAGTACGGACTTCCATCTTTGTAGATACCGATTTACAGAATATTGAATATGCCGTAAAAACAGGAACTGACCGGGTGGAATTCTATACCGGGCCTTATGCCGAAGAATTTTCGCAAGATCCTGAAAAGGCAATTAAGCCTTTTGTGATTGCAGCAAATCGTGCATTGGAATTGGGCTTGGGATTAAATGCCGGACATGACCTGAACCAGGAGAACCTGCGATTCTTTAAGCAAAACATTCCCCAATTGGCCGAAGTTTCGATTGGCCATGCACTGATCTCCGATTCGATTTATTTGGGATTGGAAAACACGATTCAGCGGTATAATTATTTATTAAGGGATTAAGCTTTTCACTTCTGGAACCAGCTGTGCAAAATAATTACCCTGGTAGCATAAGGATATTCTTGCACTTATCCCAAAGAATTGAAAATGATAGTTATAACCTGTCTTCCAGGATCTTTTGAATATACCCGTTGATCTGTTTTTTCTGCCTGCGTGATCCTTCGTCGTTCATTTGATTGTGTGTTGTCTGCTTCAACTGAATGATCTTTATTCCACACGTAAAACAAATCTCCTTCGGAGGAATAACCGTAGAATCAGCGGTTTTATCTATTGACCGCAAACTCGAAAACTGGGGTGAGGAAACATTCGGAATAGGCATTCTCAAATTATCCAGTGTGATCACTTTCCGAATCAGTTCCGGATGATGTTTTGCAGTTAAAACACTCATATCTCCACCATTCGAATGTCCGATCAGGTCAATTGACCTAATAATTAAAGCCGGATGGGTTCTTTTAAATTCATTCAAAACGAACAGGATGTTTTCTTCTCCTCTTTTCCAGAACGGCATGCGAACGATTTGTATAATCCCCGTCGATGGAATCAAACTATCTCCGGGTAATTCATGCTGAATACTCAATACCCAGAATCCTTCTCTTGCAAGTCTTTTCGTCAGGTAAGAATAATTCAGGTAATTCCTGGGATAATTTGATCCGTAACCATGACTGAAGATGACCAGTCGAATAGAATCAAGAGTATCTTCTTTTAGCTTTGGAGCATACAGCGCATAAGGAATCAGGCGATTTCGAATACTATCAAACACTTCGAATTTTTCGATTCGAATTTCGTGGCGCTTATTTCTCTTATTGGATTGAACCGGAGTTTCGTATTCAGAAGACAAAGAAGCAAAACCAGTGATGGTAAGGAGTAAAATCCCGACCAAAACAGTATAAAACCGATTATTCCTTCTTTTCATCCCTTACTTTGAGACTAATGTAAAATTCACCCCATCGATTGTTACGGTGCGGACCTTTTCCCGGGAATCCGTCACAGTATAAATCAATTTCTTTCCACCTGAGTTGGGAACTTCTTTCACTTCTGCCCAAAATCCTCCCAAACAACTTTCGATATCTTCCGTTCGGTAATCCAAAAGCCCCTTCTCTCTACTTAAATCAAAAGTCAGTAACATGTAACCGATTTCCATTCCTGCCCCGCACATTCCGTTTGGATTAGCCGTAGAATTAATCTCATACTTAATCAATACTTTAGAATTTGTAGCATCAGTGGCAAAAATGGAATAACCCCGTGAATAGGGTCCGAATTGATCCAAAGCGATGTATTTTTTCTCTTTTTTAGTCAGCGGAATAACTAAAAACTCATGAATTTTATCCAGATCTATACTGCTTGTATTAAAGCTAACTTTGAGTTCTTTTTTAGCATTTTTCCAAGTTCCGAGATAGCTGTATTCCGAATAAGCGAAATCAAATTTCTCTACAAATCCCGAACGATTGGTCAACTCATCTAAGGCTTCCCAAGGATTCGCAGCCGTTGAAACCATCTTTTTAATGCTATCTGAGCGAGTTTGATCCGTAAAGTTATAAAGCGTTATGCCCTCAGAACATATTCCAACCAGGGGGATTTTCTTTTTGACATTGTCGTAATAATACCATCCGGAAACAGAAAAACTCAACCAGTTTTCAGGAGAATACTCTTCAAATTTTAAATACATCGTGATTGGATATTTATCATCAATCAAACCATGAATGACTTGATC
>CAMPIU010000450.1 GCA_946886545.1 uncultured Flavobacteriales bacterium
AAGAGTTTTATTCGGACCTGGAAGGAATTGATGAGACTTTGAAGAACTCAGGGCTAGAAGAATAAAAAGAACCCCTCTTTCTTACTAACCACAAAGAAGCAAAGAGCGCAAAGGAAGAGGTTATTAAAAGCTTACTACAAAGAATAAAGCAAAAAACGTTGCAGTTTGCCATGAAAAAAAGAAATGAGCTGCAATTTATTCTGTCCAGCTTTCTCCCAGGATCCATTTTTTGATCATTTCTTTGTCAAGGATTCTGCCAACAACTCTATAAGCTGATTTAGCGAATGGATTATCTCCAATCAATCCTTCCGTTTGTACACCAATTTCGGGATCATAATAACTAGCATGAGTAAAGGTCACTGTATCTCCTGACTTATAAACAAACCCGTCATGATTATCAAGACCTGCTATGTATAGGCCATCAGGATGTTTCAGAAAATAACTTTCCATTGATTCAGGAGTTTGATTGCTGAAACGTTCTACGTCGGATGTGAGCCTGGTGATGTAATATTCAGATGCCTGCTGTGCCCATTTTACCCGCGGAATTTTAAATCCGGCATCGCAAAGTACGGTAGTAATGAAATAGCCGCATGCAATTTTACCTTTTCGCGGAATACGTGTTGTTCCGTTAAAATCCCATTCGGTTCCCTGCCACTGATCGAAGAAATCGTTTGTAATGCTTCTTAAAAGATAACTTTGTGCCCTTTCCGCGATTTTGTTTCGTGTCGATTCATCTGCCTTAGCGTACTCTTTTTGAAAAAGAACCCTTTGATTTTCTACTGATGATATCAAGTCCTCGTAAGCGGGCAGATTCTTCTTTGTTTCCGTTTTTTTTACTTCAAAACAGCTCAAAAGAATGAAGCAAACGGCACAAAATGAGATTAATTTGATTTTCATAACATCCTTTTTAAGCTTAACCTTTTGATTGTGTAAATGTTACAAAAAACAATTAATTACAATAAGCACAATACTTCGAATCTTTATTGTGAGTAAAGGGCACACTTTTATCCAGCATATCTGCAATCGTTTGCTTAATGATGCATTCCAAAAGTTCAGGAATGTCTTCTTTGCGGATATCTTCCGGTAATTTCAAAAAATGCGGACTTTCCCTGATCGATCTGAATGAAAAGATTCCCGCCCGATCAGTCAAAATTCCGGTTTCCCGGTAATAGAGATAACAGTAGATCAACAATTGAAGCACGTGTTTCTGGTTTGGATTTCCTTTGCGTCGATTTATCAAAATTGCCTCCTCGTAACTTTCCTGATTGGCCGTTTTCTTCAATTCAACTTTGTCCTGGTTCACACTTCCCGATTTATAATCAATGATCCGATGTACTCCATCAAATTGATCTATTCGGTCACAAACCCCCGAAAGACGAACTTCAAATGATTTTCCAGGATCGGAAGTGTCTTCAATCGGGATCAATGTTTCCAGTCTTCTTTCCAAACCAAGAACAAACAAAGCTTTTTGCGGATTTTCCCTCAAAATAGTTCGATCCCTTCTGAGTACATTCTGAACCATTTCCTTTGCAACTTCGAAATTGATATGGTTTGTTCCGGTTTGCCAGGAATTCTGATCTTCGGAGAAATGTATTTCAAAGCTCTTACTGACCAATAACGGAACTTGCTTTTCCATTTGAAGCAAATCGTCCTCAGTAAGCACTTTTCCTGAAATTTTTCTTCCGGATTCATCTACCCGGTCAATAAACGGCGCGAACAGGTTTTCCAATACATAATGGATGATTGTTCCCAGTGTATTGCTCTCAATATCCTCTTCAACCTTGTTTTCTTCTCCGAAACGCAGTACGTAACGGTAATAAAAATCAAGTGGGCAACTCATGAATTTATCCAGCATGGAAAAACTCACCCCGCCACGAAGAACTTCATAGATCCGGTTGACAATTTCATCTGTTTTCCGGATGGAGGTTATTTCAACCTTTTCCTTATTCCCGGCCGTATAAAATGATTTTTGAATCCGGATCCCGGGATTCATTTGTGCCAATTCCAATTCGATTTGCTGAATATACCTGCTCGGTTCACTGGATCCGACGGATTCTGAAGCGCTTGAGTAAGTAATCAGCATTTCTTCAGCCTGGTGCAGCAAGCGATAAAAATGATGTGCAAAAAGGCCCTGTTTCTCACGTGGGGTCGGTAATCCGAAATACTTTCTCAAATCCATCGGAATAATGGTATTGATCGCATTTTGAGGAGGCATGGAACCTTCATTCAGTCCGAATACAAAGATCCGTTTGAAATCCAATCCGCGTGTTTCCAATAAACCCATGATCTGCAATCCTTCCAAAGGATTTCCAAAATAAGCGATTGTTTCATTACTCCAATTTCCATTGAACAAATTCCGGAACGAGGCGATACTCATTATTGGAGATCCCTTGCTCATAATATTTTGCAAAACGATCGTAGCATGTGCAAAGCGACGGACAATTGCACGCTCCAACTCATTCTTTTCCTCCAGCCACAAATCCAGTTTTTCATTCAGGAGCTGAATCACCTGAATTCCCCTCAACCAATCGTTTTTCCAGGGCTCAAAGATCAAGCGATTCAGTTCGGACAAACGTTCACTAAGGTCCAGTTTTTTACGATCCAGGAAATGCCAGTTGTGGTTAATGATCCGGGATTCAATTTCCTGAATTTCTCTTTTCTCTTCGGCAGACAACACACCTAAAATAAAGGGATGATGGGCAAATTGGATAAAATCCCGGTAATAAATACTCGAATTTCCTCTTCTTAAAAATGATTCTTGCAAACGGAAGATCAGGTCCACCCACGATCTCAAAGAAGTTTGCCTCAAGGGTAGTCCAACAGTAATATTGGCTTGTTCTATTTCGGCAGGAAGGTGTTTCAGGATAGAACTCAATAAACTTTCATCAGCCAAAAGCACCAGTGTTTCATTCAGCTGTTGTGTATTCAATTTTTTCAATTCGCTTCCTACAACTTGTGCCTGGGAAGTAAACTGCGGACATTCAACCACGCGAATATTCATCTCCTTGGTGCTGAGATTGTTTTCTACAAACGGCAGGGTTTTTAGTTC
>CAMPIU010000451.1 GCA_946886545.1 uncultured Flavobacteriales bacterium
CTGATAAATTTATTAAAAGTCAATGGGTTAGCTTGTTGTATTTCAAAATGTTTGACTCTAATTTAGAGTATGAACGAAAACGAAATAAGCTACAAAATCCGTAAAGCAATTTATGAGGTTTATGAGGAATTAGGCCCGGGATTGTTAGAGTCGTCTTATGAATTTGCACTAAAACATGAACTTGAAATGGAGGGGCTTCAAGTAAGATCACAAGTTGAACTTCCCTTAAAATATAAAGATTTGTGCATTCATAATGCCTACAAGTTAGATTTGCTTGTTGAGAATAAGGTAATTGACGAACTAAAGTCAGTGGAAGCAATACATCGTGTTCACCACAAACAATTGATAACCTATCTAAAGCTATCTGATCTGAAATTGGGCATTTTGGTGAATTTTAATACTGATTTTCTAAAGGATAATATCTTCAGAAAAGTAAACGGCTTATAAAATGTATATCTGCGATCTTCTGCGTCCCTCTGCGGGAAATTATAAAGAATTGTATTTTTGCAGCCATGACGGCGCGAAAAAAGATAATCTGGTATAACGACATCAAACTGCTTGTGGTCTCAATGCTAACTGCTTTGGTCTGTTGTGTTTTGGCCTACATTCTAAAACTGCTTACGGAGTTGATTCAGCATCAGCTGTTTAATCTGGCAAGTAGTCAGAATATGTTGTGGTTCATAATTTTGCCGAGCTGTGGAATTACTACTATTTATTTTTTACGAAAATATCTTTTTCAGAATCGGAAAAACAAAGGAATTACGGAGATCTATAAAACACTGGACCAGCGAAAAGATCATTTGCCCTTGTTTAAGGTTCCATCGCATTTGCTTAATGGATTTTTTACGGTAATTAGCGGTGGTTCGACTGGAATCGAAGTTTCTACCGTCGTTGCTACGGCTACTGTCGGCAATGAGGCATACAAGCGCGATTTTTCTGCCAAGATGTATAAACGCGAATTGGTTAGCGCAGGAGTTGTTGCGGGAGTGGGTGTGTTATTCGGAAGTCCGCTTGTGGGCTTGTTTTTTGCCTTGGAAGTGATTGCCCGTAAACTGAATAAATCGCTTTTGATCAGCTGTATTGCTGCGGCATTGGTAACAGGAATTTTTATTTTAGCAGGTGAGAGTAAACCTTTATTGCCTTTTGAAGTTCAGAATTGGGCCTGGAAGGCTTTGCCGTTTTTTATCCTGCTGAGTCTATTCGGAGCCTTGCTTTCCGTTTATTTTACGGTACTGGTTATTCGGATCAAGGACTTTTTTGGAAAGATCCCGAATAATTTTCTACGGGTGAACCTGGGCGCTTTACTCGTTGGAGTGGCGATTTTGTTTTTACCCTTTCTTTACGGAGATAGTTACCATGGATTAATTGAACTGATTCACCAGGTATTGGATAATGAACCTGTTTCCCTTTTGGTTCTTGCTTTATTGATCGTGATCAAACCATTGGTTGCTGCACTTACTTTGGGAGCAGGCGGTGACGGGGGAGTATTTGCTCCGAGTATTGTAGTTGGTGCAGTATTGGGTCTTTTCTTTGCATTGATCTGCAACCGGTTTTTCCATACGGAACTCATTCCGCTTAATTTTGCACTCGCCGGTGTTGCTGCGACTCTTTCGTCTGCTATTTCGGCCCCGTTTACAGCTCTGATCCTTGTTTGCAACCTAGTTCCTAACGGATATGTACTCTTCCTGCCCATTTTTGTAAGTAGTTTTCTCGGACAACGCATTGCCAGGTTTATCCTGCCGTATAATGTGTATACTTTCGGAATGGATAATTCAGTAACGAAGTAATTCGGGATGTTTTAGAAGGGGTGTGATTTACTTGATCGCATCTCTTCCATAACCGCTAAGGAACATGTTTACGATCTTCTCCTGGATCTTTCTGTTTTTATGCACAGATCTTTGATAGGCCGCTTCTGAGCGGTGAACCCACAACTGACCGATCCGGCTGAAGAAGGTGACGAAGAAAGGATAGGCTTTAAAAACGGTATTCGGAAGCTGCATAGTTTTACATGAAGCCTTCCCCAAAAAGTAATGGTTGTAGGAAAGATGCAGTTTCAGAACCAGTTTTTTCTGCCAGCGCTTCTTGGGAAAATCTGCATACAAAGGTTCTTCCATTAAGGCTTTTGCGAGTGAAATGGTGTCTGAATCGGCTGGAGATTGTGTAATGGTCCAGGCATAAATTGCCCGTATGGCATCGGACTCGTTGTCAGGTAAATAGTCTGCCGGAATTCCTAGCAAATAACCCACATATTTCCAAAAATGAAAGAGCCCCTGAATTTCTTCTTCCCGGATCTTTAAGCCAAGTTTACGCAATCCATCCAGGTAGATAATGGAAAACCCCAAGTTGGTTGCCACCATATCCCACTGGTTCAAAGGTTCTCCCCATTCTTCGGATTTCCATTCTCCGGCATCCAGGATGCTCACGCGGGCGTAGGCATGCATAAGCCGTACTTTTAAACATTCTTTCAGACCATTATCCGCTTGTGTCGTTGCGTTTTTGCCAATGATTTTTATCCAAAATTCGGTGGTTTCCGTCAGACGTTTGGCGGCACCCTTTTTTAGTGCACCCGTGAAGATTAAAGGTTTATTGATGGCCGAGGATTCGTAACCTCCCATTAAGCAGTAATTTCGCAGGACCATCAATCCTAGCGGGCCAGAGCGTCTGCATAGCGTCGCTCCCTGTTCCAGTAATTCTTCGTTTAACCAGGCTGGTTTGATGCTTATTTCGGAAATGATCTGTCGTAAAGAATCAGGCACGCCGGCTACTTCTTCCCCTTGTAGTAATTGATTGATCCATTGGTCGGCCTGTTTGAATCCAAATTTTTGGTACACCTCCCGGATAACCTGATCTGCCAGTACATCCGTTTGAAATAAGCGTGGAACAAATTGTTCGATTTCTTCTTTTCGGGGAAAATTTCCTGTCAGTTTTGTGGCCAGTTTCTTTCCGTTTCCGGATTTCCAGTAAATAGAAAATCCGGGCGATGGATAGTAAAAGCGTGAAGGGATCATTCTTTTGTGCCTTTATGTTTCAGGAGCAAATCTTTCATAG
>CAMPIU010000452.1 GCA_946886545.1 uncultured Flavobacteriales bacterium
GCTTACTGATCCATAATCTGCGATTTTTAACGATTTTATTCGGGCTGGAAAGTAAATCAAATTTTCTCTTTTTGAGTTCAGGTTTGTGGCCCCAGCCTCCGCAATGATCAAAAGCAGTCATAGCCTGGCTTTTTGGCACTCGCTTAAAAGGAATGTAGACTTTATACTCTACATAATTGGAATCTCCGTTCATTCCTTTCGTTGAAATCCGGATGCCGTTAAAATCAACCTTGCTATATAAGCCGTCAAGGTATAATTGTTTCAGCTTATTACCGACGTATTCGCACATTTTGTTTGAATATTGATGTGCCACATCTGTCCCGTTCAATTCCAGGCGATCAATGTAACGTTCGGATACAAATTCAACTCCGCGATATATACCAGAGCAAGCCGAATCGTTACAAAACGGTGTGTCGATTATACAGGTGAAGGGTAAATTACTTGAGGAGTCCAGAACCAGTTGCTCCTGGTTCTCATCAGCGAATATTTGTCGGTTTCCCTTGCTTTTGCACGAGAGAGCAAGTAATACAAAACAAGTATAAGCTAAAACAACAACGGAATACTTCATAAATGATGGGTTCAATACCTAAATTTAAAAATAACACTTTAATAATGTAATTGGATATAATGGGAATACAGAAGGAAAACCAATTTGTTTCACTGGTCAACCCTTTGCTAAAAACTTTTCTGTTGTGGTCTTGTACAACATGATAAACCATTTAGGAAAAGAATTTTATTTATCCGAATAAAAAGTTAATTTGCGCTTGCAACCAGTGGATGTGACACTATTCATTTCTCCGAAATACCGTTGATCTGACTGTTATTCCCACCTTGCTGAGGGGAACTGAAAACCGAATTACAGAGTAAGACTACTTATAAACTATTTACACATGAAAACAAATCTTCTAGCAGGATTAGTTATTTTTTTCTGCACTTTTCATTCATTCGCTCAGACAAGTGTCTGGTATTTTGGAAACAACGGCGGACTGCGCTTTACCGGATCAGGCACCGCTCCTGAACCCGGATCTGTAATGAATACCAACGAAGGTTGTACTGCTGCGACCGACAACAGCGGAAACCTTTTATTCTATGCTGATGGACAGCGTATTTGGCATGGCGCCACACATACAAATGTCACCTCGACAATGCTCGGAAGCCCATCCGCTACACAATCGGCAATTGTGATTCCTTTACCCGGGAACTTCTGCACGAAATTTTTGGTCATTACTTCCGAAGGGGTTGAAACTACTCCGGCAACACCCAATGGAATCGGGGTTTCCCTGGTAACAGTTACCGGAACTTATCCGTCACACAGTATCCTGTATGATCCGGCTATTTCTATTCTCGGACCGGGAACCCGTTTCTCCGAAAAACTGGCTGTAACCCCTGACGGAAATGGCGGCTGGTGGCTCGTTGCCCACGACTTTGATCCAGGTACATCCGGTGGGACACGATTCTACAAATTTCATATTACCAACACTTCAACTTTTACAGGAATCACCTCTACTGCGGGTGCTCAGGCTGCATTGATGACCGGTATGACCACTCAGATTATCGGAATACCGCACAATTCCACGAACTACAATGCACAGGGACAAATGAAATTCAGTCTTTCCGGAACCAAGCTGGGATTATCACTTTGCGGCTCAAAATTCGCTGAGACTTTTAATTTCAATCTGTCAACTGGGGCTATGACCCTGGACAAATCGATCAATGTCGGAGGAAGCGGAAATACTTATGGCTTTGAGTTTTCACCGAACGGAAACCTAATTTACGTGGGACAGGGATTTGCAGGAGTAGGCGCAACATGCCATTTGTACCAATACGATATTACAACAGCAGTCCCTGCTCCTGTTTCGATTGCAAGTGCAGTCGCCGCTTCCGGTAATCATTATCCTTTCAACGGATTACAGCTGGGACCGGACAATCGAATTTACGTCAGCGGACCGTTTGTCGGCCTGTCTTCACTTTCGGTTTTAAATACACCCGATATTTCCGGAACAGGAAGCGGATGGAGTGCCAATTCAGTTCCAATCACCGGAACGCGCACGTTGGGACTTCCAACTGTTATTTCCGGCCAGGTTTCCTGTGATGTACCGCCTACATCCGGATGTGCCTGTAACGGAGTAAATGCAAAACTCATCTCGCTAAACCTTCTTAACTCAAACGGAAATGCAAGTGCATCATTCGATTTGAGTTCAGGAGGAAACCTGATAAAAAAAGTAAGAATTACTTTACTGAATTATGTCATTTTGCCGAGCAGTGATCTGTGCCGCAACTATTGCTCCCTTAATAACGCCGATTTTGGTCATTTTGTGTCTCCTGCAGCAACGTTGAGCGGATATACGGCTGTTTTTTCTCCTTATGCAGGGTCTACGTCCGCAACCTTCAGCAACGATATTGAATTAACGACTTCTTCGCCGAGGGTAATTACGAATGAGTTACTTACGCTTAATTTGAAATTTCCTCCGATTCTTGCCTTATCGTGCTGTTCACAAACCGTCAGAGCATGTTTCCGTGTAGAATTCATTGATGCAAATTGCAAAATCTGTGATGTGCTTATCTGTAATACTCAAAACGGAGTTCCGAGCGATCAAAAGTCAGACAGAACAAGCGGTGAACAAGGAATTGAAAATGGAAGCTTTTCAGCGATGGCTTCTCAATTATCTGTATATCCCAATCCGAATAACGGAAATTTCATTATCAATACCGCCAAAATCGGAACAGACTGCCGGTACCAACTGACTTCACTTGAAGGTCGTGAAATAGAAAGCGGAACAATCCGTGGAGAAAGCCATGAAATCCGCAAGCAAAATCTTCCTCCGGGAACATACTCCGTTTTTGTCTTTAAGGAGAACCAGGTTTTTACGGAAAAAATTGTCGTTGTAAGAGAATAAGAATCTATTAACAAAAAGAATCCTTGTCTGGTAAGTCCATACAGGGATTCTTTATATCCTTTTTGGTCTCTCTCTGCCTATTCTCTCAAAATTTTAACCGGCACTTTATCTTCATCGATTGCCACAAAAGTAAACTCACCAGTAACTGCT
>CAMPIU010000453.1 GCA_946886545.1 uncultured Flavobacteriales bacterium
CTTATATTCTCTGACGACTCCACCGAAACATTGGGAAAAGGAAAAGGCCCTGACGATAAATGTCAGGGCTTTTCTACTTTCTTGGTGGAGAAGGCGGTACGGGAGTCGAACCAAACTAAAAAATGACTAATGGAGTTCTTTACTTCATATTATGCTTTCATCATCTGTCAACATTGATTTGTTTGATCAGTTTATTTTAGTGCGAAAAATTCTTCTTGCGCGAAACAAATCATCAGAACTTTGAAGGATTTTAGCTTTGAGTTGGGTATTATATTCTCGTCTGTCATTTAGAAAATCACGAACGATGTGTTCAGCCGTTTTGCTTTGATAAAAGTTAAAGGACACACTCAACCAATCGGAAGGGAAAAAGATATCTCCAGTCTTTTGAATTTCTTCGAGTAATTCTAATGTTTTTGGCAAATATTTTTCCGATTTATTTAAGCGTAATGGGTGGTGGAGGTTTCTTAGGGCCTCCAAGACGCCAACTTCGTTCTGTCGGTTCTCTTTCTTTGAGAGTGAGAAAAAAAACTGATCTCGTACTTTATCATTCGCAGATAGAGATGGAAGTACAAAATCAAATCTATTCCTGCGGTCTACATCTTTAATTCGAGTTCTTTGAATTGCAAGTATCTTAGTTGATTTTTCGGGTAATCTAATTGATAACGCTGCAGCCAAAGTAATATAGTCTTCATCTGAAAGTGATACATCAAGATTGTTTTTCTTCGTTTCCCATATTTTGTAAATGTTTTTTTTTGCCATTTCACTTTGGAAAATGAAAACGTAAGTCAAAAAAAGAATGCGTTTTTTTTCAGAAGTTGAAGCCGTTTTGATTGCGCCTAACAGCTGTTTTTCAGTCTTTGTATTTAATCTCGATCGTTCAGTTGGTGTCAAAAATTGCCAGTAAACATTTTTGAATTGTCTTACCATTCGATCCAAAATTTGTCCCTCATTTTCATAGCTGAAATTGTTTAGATAATGGTTAATCAGTTCTGTTGGATTAATATGTTTACCTTCTAAGGCATTTTCATATGTATTTATGTAAACAGACGCCCTCATTAATGGGTTTAATAGGTTTATTTGGCTCAATGATTTATTGTTTGCCGGAAATACTCCGTAACCACTTCCTTCAGAATTGAAGACAATGAATAATGGTTCTTTTAATCCTTTTGCCTTTTTAACCATTACGCTGGCCTTATTCATGTATATTGGAAGTGATACTGAATGATCTTTATAGATTAACGCAATTGAAAAATGTTGTTCCATTATGTGATTGGCTGGTTTTACCTGATTAATTTGCAAACGTTCAATATTATCTTTGTCTTTATACAACTTGTAACTATATTCTGGAATTCCTGAACTATTAATCCATTGTTGATTCCAATCAGCAAGATCTTCATCACTTATTTTGTCTAAGATTTGAATCAATTTTGGCCAACTAGCATTATCAAACGCATACTTTTTGAGATATTGACGTAGTCCACGTTTCATTTTCTCTTTTCCACAAGACTGCTCTAATTGTGCCATGACAATTGGAGCCTTTTGATAAATTATTTCACCATAAAGTGATCCAGCTTCATCCAAATTATCTAGATTCTGTCTGATTGAGTTGGCACCTTCGGTTCTGTCAATAGAATATGCCCAAGGGTGGTTTGAAAGCAAGAAATGCATGCGTACATCCAATTTCGGCATGGCAGATTTGGCAACTTTATCAGCTAAAAAATTCGCAAAAACTTCTTTCATCCAAACATCATTAAACCATTCCATAGTAACAAGGTCACCAAACCACATATGAGCAGTTTCATGTGCGATTGTATTAATACGTCCCAGTTTTTCGTTTTGTGTAGCTGTTTTATCCAGAAACAGGATGTCTGACTGATAGTCAATTGCACCAATATGCTCCATACCCCCGTACGTGAAATCCGGTATCGCTATGATGTCCATTTTTTTAAAAGGGTATGGAATCCCAGTATATTCTTCCATGAAATCCAATGACAATTTGTGCAATTCAAAAATGGAGTCTAAACTTTCATGAATTTTTTCTTCGTTCGTTTCACGATAATACAAATTGCACGTGCGTCCATTTATTTCTCTCGTCTCCTTTCTGAATTTACCAGCTACTACTGAAAACAAATAGGTACTCATCATATCTGAAGTTTCAAAATCCACATGTTTTTGATACCCATTAGAAGTATCCTCTTTCATTGACGGAGCATTTGTAACAATTTCCCAGTCATTAGGTATTGTGGCATCAAGAGAGAAGGTTGCTTTTAAGTCTGGTTGATCAAAACATGGCATAAAAGTTCTCGCTTTTTCTGGCACAAAAAGGGAATACAATAATTCTTGATTTCGATTGAGCGATTTGTCACCACAAATTAATTTGATTTCAATCTTATTTTTCCCAAGCTTAAGATGATCTTTGGAAAGAACTAAATGTTCATTTTGAAAATCAATGACAGTTTTATTTCCATTAATCTTCACAGACTTTAATAATGACTGATCCTCTTTAAAATCGAGTGGTAACGATGAGAAATTGTTGGATAAATCAAAAGTGATGGTTTCACTAGCAGTTATGGAATCCTTTCCATTTGGAATGGTCAATTTAAGATCATAATTGATTTTACTGACTACTTTCTTTCGCTGTGATGCCAGTTTATTCGAAACTCCTTTATCTAAATTAAAGGAGTTATGAGATGTTGAATTTTGACTGCATCCTGAAGCTATTAGTAATATAATCAGATGTTTGAATAAAGTTTTTTTGTTCATAGCGTAGAGTTAAATATTGGAATAGTGTTATCGAAACTAAATTATAGTAAATGACAATACGCTCAAATTATAACGTCCCAAGAATTATCTAAGCGAATAGTCATTGCTTTGTTAGTACTTCAATACTACCAAAAAATCTGTAATAAAATACCTGCCGAGCAAAAGTGAATCGAACCGCTGTGAATTTCGGGTAACTGAATGAAATTGGTTCTTGCGGAAGATTTTGGTTTGCCACCCTCCTTAATCCTCCTTACAACTTCCGCACTAATCCCGGACATCCGGG
>CAMPIU010000454.1 GCA_946886545.1 uncultured Flavobacteriales bacterium
ACTATTCAATTCTTGGTTATATTGTTGTTTTTCAGTGTTTTACGGTGTTTTCGCATCCTTTTTTTTCATTTATATTTACAATAAGCAACTATGAATTAAAAAAATCGTTTTAAAAGCAATACAATAAGGTAATTATGAAGAAGATAATTTTAATATATGCGTTGTTGTTTATTTCAAACAGTGTATTAAATGCTCAGGTCACACTTTGCTTGGGACAGGATGCTACAGTTTGTGCGGGCCAAACAGTTCAGATCACAAATTGTTCCGGAGGAGGACCCATTCTTGGGTCGGGAATTACTTTAGATAATGCTACAACTATTCCTCAACTTTCAGATGATTCCTATTCTGGGTTGATTCCAATTGGATTTACATTTAATTTTTATGGAGCAAATTATACCCAATGTGTCATTGGATCTAATGGTTTAATCAGTTTTAATGCGGGGAATGCCAATAACGGTTGCCCCTGGAGTTTAACAGGAATGGGAACCCTGCCTCAAACAGCAAATCTGGCAACAACCCGAAATTCAGCTATGCTGTTCTATTCGGATATCAATCCTTCTCAGGCACCTATCGGACCGATCAAATATCAAACTATCGGGACTGCCCCAAATAGGAAATTCGTGGTATTGTTTGAAAGTGTAAATGCATTCCAATGCCAGAACACCTGTTATTATGGTGCAATCGTGTTTTACGAAACCAGCAACATCATTGACATGATGATTGGCCAAAAACCGAATTGTGCGACCTGGAATGGAGGATTGGCAATTCAGGGGGTACACAATCCTGCAGGAACGGTTGCTACGATTACACCGGGTAGGAATAACAGTGTTTGGAACGCAAACCAGGATGGTAAACGATTTACTCCAATAGCACCAAATAATACATCCAATTATGCAGTAGCAACGGTTCAGTATTATACTGTCACATCGACATCAAATAACAGTATTCAGTGGGCTAGTACAAATGGAGGTTTATACCCTTATAACAATGGGGTTTTAAATATAACAACGGTTCCTCCCGGGACTACCGGTTATTATTTGACAGCTACTGCATGTAACGCCGCGGTCGGAGGAGTAAGCGACACCACATTTATTACAAGACAGGTTGTTTCGGGTACTGCAACAGCAACAACAGATTATTGCTTCGGAGGTGTTGGTACTGCAACTGTGAATACGACACAAGGTGCGGCACCATTTACTTTTACCTGGTCTCCGGGGGGACAAACTACACAAACCGCAACTAATTTAGTGTCGGGGCCATATACCGTAACGATAACAGATTCTTTGGGCTGCAGTGCAAATGTGAATGTGAACGTACCAAATACAAATGCAACATTCAGCGGTTCTTCAACATTGGTAAGTTGCCCGGGTGGGAATGACGGAACTGCTACTGCAACGATGACACCTCCGCTTGGGGTAGTTTCTTATAATTGGTACGACGCGGGCGGACAAACAACACAAACTGCCACAGGTTTAGCAGCAGGAACTTATCATTGTATAGTTTCTACATCCCAATCTACAGGTTGTACGGATACGGTTGAAGTGATTGTTTCAGAAATTCCTGCTATGATCTCTACGATTATTAACCAGTCAGATGTCACTTGTAATAGTGCAAACGACGGAGTAGTAGAAGTCAGTGTAGTGAACGGAACAGCTCCTTATACTTATTCATGGGGTACTTCGTCTTCTTCAACAGGTCCTCTGGCGAATGATTTATTTGCCGGAACCCATACGGTAACCATAACGGATGCAAATAATTGCGTAATTACAACAACAACAACTATTGGTGAACCTACGGCTTTAAAAATCACGAGTCTGACTCCGGATACGATCATCTGTCCCGAAGCATCCATTGTATTGAATGTCCAGGGAACAGGAGGTAACGGAAGTTCATATTATACCTTTACCTGGAAGGAAAACGGAACGGTGATCGGTACAGGCGCCTCTATTACCGTAGACCCGGCTGCAACAGCAACTCAATACTGTGTAGAGTTAACAGAACAATGTGGTTCGCCAAGTACAGATTCATGTATGATGATCAATTTCCCTACGGCAATTGTTCCTAGTTATGTTTCAAATCTTCCTTATTCCTGTTTACCGGGTGAATTTATTTTCATTAATCAATCAAACAACAGTGCAGAAATTGATTCGGTTGTGGTCGATTTTGGAAACGGGGATATGGGTGTTTTTTATGGTGATTCGGATTTAACATATACTTATACGGCAGCCGGAATTTATACAATAAGCGTTGTAACAACCTCTATTCAGGGTTGTGTTACTACCAATACATTCCCGGGGATCGCGAATGTAATTGCAAATCCTGTGGCAGATTTTTCCATGTCAGCGAATCCAACCACTATTTTTGAAACGGTTGTTAAAATGCAGGATAAATCAAGCCCTAACGTGGTGAGCTGGACATGGACTTCTGTTGGAGCTAATCCAAACAACAGTACTTATCAGAATCCAACGTTCTATTACCCGGATGGAGTTGTCGCAACGTATGCTATTCAGTTGATTGTTGAAACTCCGGAAGGATGCAGAGATACCTTAGAACGTATCTTGTCGGTGATTAGTGATATTATTTTCTATGCTCCAAATGCGTTTACACCTGATGGTGATGAGTTCAACCAAACATGGAAATTCTATGTTTCGGGAATTGATGAGTATAATTTTGAATTAATGATCTTTGACCGTTGGGGAGAGATTATTTGGGAAACCCACGATCCTAATGCTGCTTGGGATGGCACCTACAATGGTAAGGTTGTTCCAGCCGGAGCTTATTCATGGATCGCTCGTGTGAAGGATTTGTATACTGATTCCAAGAAAACTTTCAACGGAGCAATTAATATTCTTAAATAGATTACCGACTACTTTTAATATAAAAAGGAAAGTCCTGGTCCCGTACATACGGGATCAGGACTTTTTGCTTTTTGGAAAATCTGTCAAAAGATTCTGGTGATTCAGGATTGAAAGCTCTCTTCTCATGCTTATTTTTGTTTGCGTCTAATAAAAACTCTTGTTTTCTCAGG
>CAMPIU010000455.1 GCA_946886545.1 uncultured Flavobacteriales bacterium
AGTAATTTGCGGGTGATTTTCCACATCAAAGAAGTCTCCGCTTTTTAAATGTCCGTCACGTTGTTCATTTCTTGTATTTACAGAAGCTGTATCGATTGTTGCATCAATTACTACATTTTTAAAACCGTCTTCGGCTTCAACAGTTGCGTTTACCGCATCAAATGTTCCGGTTACTTTTGTGAACATCATGTGTTTTACGCTAAATCCTACTTCACTGTGAGAAGGGTCAATTGTCCATTTTGTTGTACTCATTTTGATTGAATTTTTGATTATTAATTGTTTTAACTGTTTGAAAAGGTTTAAGAGTTCAAAAGGTCCAAAAGGTTCAATTTTATTCAGTCCTAATATCCCAGCATCTTGAAGTCTTAAAATCTACTTAATCGTTACTAACTGGTCTAAAGCCTTGCGGACTTTTTTGTGATGTTGTGTGTGATCTTCATCCGAACGGTAACCAAATGTGAGGACCAATACGGCATGATCGTCCGTTAAGCCTAAGATTTCGTCGTATTTCTCTTTTTGAAAGCCTTCCATCGGAGTGCTGTCAATTCCTAAATACGCTGCCATGACTAATCCGAATCCCAATCCGATATAAGCTTGTTTCGTATTCCATGCGATTAGTTCTTCCGAACTTAAGCCGGACAATACTCCTGCAATGTTTTCCTGGAACCGATTGAGCCTTTCCCGTTCGACCTCCCGCACATCAACGATACGCTGCATATAAGAATCTATGTGCTGATCCTCCATGTTGCGATTCACAGTGAAAACAACCAGGTCCGAAGCGTCCGTAACAGGAGACTGATCGTAAGCAGCAGCTCTTAATTGCTGACGTAATTCCTGAGACTTTACGTGAATCAACCTGAAAGGCTGCAAACCGTAGGAAGTGGGAGCGCTGTTAATTGCTTCCAGGATTTCCTGCATGTCTTCCTTACTGATTTTCTTCGTCGGATCGTATTTCTGTGTGGCATACCGCCATGCTAAGGCATTCTTCATTTCTCTTTTGTTACAATTTCACTTCCATCGGAACTTCCATGAGCAGGAGAGTAGAGTCTTTCGTGATATGCAAAGTTACGGAGGAAGTATCCATTATTCCTAATGCATCCCGACGATTTAATTGCTGTCCGTCGATTACGGAACTTCCTTCAACCTGCATTACATATAAGCCGTTAGCCGGATTTTTAAATTCGTATGTAAGTGTTCTATCCTCAGTAAATTTTCCCATGTGAAACCAGGCATCCTGATGGATCCAAACTCCGGCATCATCTTTATCCGGTGAAAGAATCTGAACTAGCTCATTCGGATGTTCATTCACTGTGATCTTTTGCTGATCGTAGCGCGGTTCTACATTTCGTTTGTTCGGGAAAAGCCAGATCTGGAATAATTTCAGGTCTTTGTCTTCATTCGGGTTGAATTCCGAATGCTGTACACCTGTTCCTGCGCTCATCACCTGGATTTCTCCTGCGTTGATCGTTGCACTGTTCCCCATGGAATCTTTGTGTGCGATTGCCCCTTCCAACGGGATCGTGATGATCTCCATGTTGTCGTGAGGATGTGTTCCGAACCCCATTCCCGGTGAAACAGTGTCGTCATTCAATACACGTAAAGTGCCGAAGTGAACTCTTTCCGGGTTGTACCAAGAGGCAAAGCTAAAAGAATGTTTAGCGTTTAACCAACCGTGGTTGGCGTGACCTCTTGAGTTTTCTGAGTGGAAGATTGTTTTCATATTATTTTCTCCTTTTGGATGATTTGATGAAACAAAGATACAAGCTTTTCTGTAATAATTACCATGGTAAATATATTTTTTTGATTTTTTGGGAATTAAGCAATCAGGTTTTCAGTTGCTATAAAGAAGTCGAAATGTTAGTCATCAAGGTGTTTCACCTGTTCCATAAGTGGATAAACTATGCTGATTTTTTTAACATTTATCGCTATATCTATGCTTTATTCATGGGATATCCTAACTTTAATACCGGAATATTATCGGCGTACCCTGCTCTATAAATAGCTCTGTAAATAAATGAGAGTTGAAGTTTTGGAAGGGGATTGTTCGGGTCGGGGGAGTAATAGATAGATGTCTATTCATCATTTTATTGATGTGGCATATCTATTCATCTATATTTGGGGATAAATTCAAGCAAAAGTTGAAGCATTTAATTTGCTGATTTCGAATGTTAACGGGCTTTTGGTTAAATTAAATTGACTTTTTTTTGAAATTTTCCTTGCGGAAATGAAAATTGAGTGTATCTTTGCACCGTCGCAAAAGCTATGGCGCAAGCGATGCAACGCTTTTAACGTAAAGCATTACACAATTTCTGAGTCTGACTGTAGTCAGAAGCGAAAGCGAAGAAAATTGGTTTGGTAGTTCAGTTGGTTAGAATACATGCCTGTCACGCATGGGGTCGCGGGTTCGAGTCCCGTCCAGACCGCTACTGTTAAAAGCAAAAAGAAAAGTCCTATATGGCTGTAGGAAACAGAAAAGTCCAAGATGTATCAAATGTCTTGGACTTTTTGCCTTTTATGGAAAATCATTTTTCATGGAAAGCTACACTGTTTACATCAATTATTCTGAAAGCACGCATAATGCGCCAGCCGATAAAAACATTGCATCGTACTTATTGTATTTATCGTTTGTGAAGTGAACGTGTTCACATTCTGGTTTGGTTGAAATCCAGTAGATATAATTTTCTCTACCTAGTTGCTCATAGTAATCTTCTTGGTTGTACATTTTTCTTCGTTTATTAATAAACATCCAGAAAAAAGTAAAAAACCGATTTTTGAAAAAGAAAGTTTAAAATTTTTATAAGTGCTTCCAGATTAGTATGATTGCCACAAATAGAAAAATATGACAACTACAAGAGAATTGGCACTAAAGAACTGGCTTGACCAATCTGAAAAGGTTAACAAATTAATGATTGGGTATATTAAGTTTTATGATTCATCAAATGATGATACAGAAGTGGAAGCGGAACAATCAATTATGGAATTAATTCTGACAGAAAAGGAAAAGTTAAACGATACTTTTCAATCG
>CAMPIU010000456.1 GCA_946886545.1 uncultured Flavobacteriales bacterium
CTACGGCGTAAGCGTTCATTCTTTGCGGTTAAATAAACCTGACATGCTGTCAGATGAAAAAAAATGGAACGAGAATTGTTAAAAAGACACGGATAAAACTAAGAGATTATCTTAATTTTGTTGGTATTGCATAAATTGAACCGTTCATGTCAGATATTATTCGCTTACTCCCCGATCATGTAGCTAATCAGATAGCAGCTGGTGAAGTTGTTCAAAGACCGGCTTCAGTTGTGAAGGAATTGGTGGAGAATAGTATTGATGCCGGCGCCACGAAAATAGAACTCTATATCAAAGATGCCGGTCGAACGCTGATCCAGATTGTGGACAACGGCAAAGGAATGTCGCCTTTGGATGCACGCATGAGCTTCGAAAGACATGCAACCAGTAAAATTGCTTCTGCCGACGACCTTTTCGCACTGAAAACAAAGGGATTCAGAGGTGAGGCCCTGGCTTCTATCGCTGCAATTGCCCATGTAACGCTTCAAACAAAACGTGCAGCCGACGAATTGGGAACAAAGATCCTGATCGAAGGAACGGAAGTAATCAATCAGGAACCGACTCAATGTCCTGTAGGATGTAATTTCGAGATCAAGAATTTGTTTTTCAATGTCCCTGCCAGAAGAAATTTCCTGAAATCGGATAATGTAGAATTTAAGCACATTATTGATGAATTTGAACGTGTGGTTCTTCCTCATCACGACATTGCTTTTCGCTTGGTTCATAACGACCAGGAGATTTACCATTTGGTTCCGGGGCCGCTCAGAAAACGCATTGTAGATGTGTTCGGCAA
Organism: uncultured Flavobacteriales bacterium; assembly: GCA_946886545.1. The sequence goes on from CAMPIU010000456.1 coordinate 791, forward strand.
GAAATTCAATGATCATTTGGTCCCCGTTACAGAGCAAACAGATATTGTTGCGCTGAACGGATTTGTTGGAAAACCTGAAGTAGCGAAGAAATCACGCGGAGAACAATTCCTGTTTGTAAACAACCGCTTTTTCAAGGACACTTATTTCAATCACGCTATTTCTGCGGCATTTGAACACTTGCTTCCATCGAAATTATTCCCGGGTTATTTTTTATTCCTGGAAGTAGATCCGAAACAAATTGATGTGAATGTGCATCCTACTAAAACGGAAATCAAGTTCGAAGAAGACAAGGCTATTTACAGTATTATCAGAAGTGCTGTTCGTTTAGGCTTGGGAAAATTCAATATCACGCCAACACTGGATTTTGACCGGGAAAGTGAATTTGATCTTCCGATGTCGATGATCAATCAGACTCCTGTAGCACCGGAAATCCGTGTAGACAAAACATACAATCCTTTCCATGTTCAAAACACACGTGAAGGACAATTTTCCACAGGGAATTCATCTTTAAACGGAGCTTCCGGAACAAAAGATAAAGCCTTTTCCAATGCATTGAACAAAGCAGGATTCGGTTCTCAGTTTCAATCTTCCAGCTTGGATGAATTGTGGAATGCGGAAGCTGTGAATGAAGAATCCAACTTAGCTAATTCCGAATGGAACGAAGAAAAACCGGCACAAGTGCAGTTGGATGTGGAGACTTTGAGATCGATCGGCCCCTTTATCCTGAAAGGTTCCTTTGTTATTGGCTCCGTACCGGAAGGTTTGCTGGTAATTCATTACCGCAGAGCTTACGAACGCATGCTGTATGATGACCTCATGCGCGGTTTTTTTGTAAATCCCCTGGCGTCGCAGCAATTGATTTTCCCAATGGAAAAACCAATGACCAAACAGGAACAACTGGCCTGGAATGAACACGAAAAAACACTTTCAAGAATTGGTTTTAATTGGTCCTGGGTGGAACAGGAATTGCATATCGACGGAATCCCGCAGATCCTGGATGAGTCAACTGTTTTGTCTTGTGTGGATAAAATTTTGGAACAATTGCAGATGGGTACTTTGGATAAGGGAGAAATTGCACACACTGTTTTGTCTCAAATTGCTTTCGGCGGAAGCATGTCTTTCAAGCTTCAAAGTAACCAAGAGGCAATTTCCGAATTCATATCACGTTTATTTGAAGCAGATGAACATACTTTTTCCCCTTCCGGGAAACGCATTATTGCACAAATTACAAATGAACAATTAATACAATTATTTTAAACATGTTTGGAAATATACAACCTGTAACAAAGAATATCTTATTGCTAAATATAGCGATGGCTTTATTGACTGCTTTTTTTGACTATCAGGCACAAGGAGTTAATTTAGGAAGTTTGCTCGGGGCACATTATTTCGGGACCCCGCTTTTTCAACCCTATCAATTAGTGACACACTTTTTCATGCATGCTAGTATACTAGCTAAAAATGGTGGTTTCCTGCACATTTTCATGAACATGTACATTTTAGTCATGTTCGGAAGCTTTTTGGAACGGCTTTGGGGACCTAAACGTTATTTTATTCTTTACATTGCCGCAGCATTGGGTTCTATCCTGCTTTATAATGGTGTCGGCTTTTTTCAAATTCTTGAGTTGAAGAATACGATCCACAATTCGGATGCAATTGCTGCATTGAATGGCTTACTGAAAGAAACAGGCGGAAACATCACTGACCAGAATTTGATGGAAATTGCCCAACGATATGGAATTACCACACAAGTTCAATTTGATGCTTTGGCTGATTATACCATCAAATCCATTGTCCCCATGGTCGGTGCATCCGGTGCAATTTTCGGATTATTGGCGGCATTCGCAATCTTATTCCCGAATACACAATTGATGCTGCTATTCCCTCCTATTCCAATTAAAGCAAAGTGGTTGATCGGAGGATATTTTGTTTTTGAGGTATATAACAGTTTCCAAAACAATGCCGGTGATAATGTGGCCCATTTAGCTCACGTGGGCGGAGCAATTGTGGGTGCAATCCTGGTTTTAATTTGGCGCAGAACAGGTAAAAACTTTTATTAATATGCAAGATCGAAGCTTATCTGAAGAATTGAAGTTTCAATTCAAAAACGGAGGAATGCACATCCGCTTGATTTTCATCAATGTGGTGGTGTTTTTGATTATTATTCTGCTCGGATTTATCGGTAAGATCACCCACCAGGAATATTTGTTTGAGTTTATTATAGAC
>CAMPIU010000457.1 GCA_946886545.1 uncultured Flavobacteriales bacterium
ATTCAAATTTTATAAAATGGCTGTTTTCGATTTAGACATGATCAAAATGGTTTACGCTTCTTACCCGGAACGTATTGCCGCTGCAAGAAAGGTTGTAGGTCGCCCTTTAACTTTAACGGAAAAAATTCTTTACACACACCTTTGGGATGGAAATGCTACGATTTCTCACGCACGCGGGCAATCGTATGTTGATTTTGCGCCGGACCGTGTAGCCATGCAGGATGCAACGGCACAAATGGCTTTGCTGCAGTTTATGCAGGCCGGAAAACCAAAAGTTTCTGTTCCCTCAACAGTACACTGCGATCACCTGATCCAGGCAAAAGTAGGTGCTGATGCCGATTTGCAACGCTCATTGAACGAAAACAACGAAGTATTTAACTTTTTGTCATCGATTTCTAATAAATACGGGATCGGTTTCTGGAAACCGGGAGCCGGGATTATTCACCAGGTTGTTTTGGAGAATTATGCATTCCCCGGAGGAATGATGATCGGAACGGATTCACATACGGTAAATGCAGGTGGATTGGGAATGATCGCAATTGGTGTTGGTGGTGCCGACGCTGTGGACGTAATGGCCGGAATGGCCTGGGAGTTGAAATTCCCGAAACTGATCGGAGTTAAATTAACCGGAAAACTAAACGGATGGACATCTGCAAAAGATGTGATCCTGAAAGTGGCAGATATTCTGACCGTAAAAGGTGGAACAGGAGCTGTTGTTGAATATTTCGGCGACGGAGCGCTTTCTCTTTCTGCAACGGGAAAAGGAACTATCTGTAACATGGGTGCCGAAATCGGTGCTACGACTTCAACTTTTGGTTACGACGATTCCATGCGTCGCTACTTAAATGCAACAGGTCGTGCAGAGGTGGTTGCTGAAGCAGATAAAATTGCCGAACATTTAACAGGTGATGCAGATGTATATGCAAACCCGGAAAAATATTTTGACGAATTGATTGAGATCAACCTGACAGAGTTGGAACCGCATATTAACGGACCATTTACCCCGGATCGCGGAACACCGGTTTCAAAAATGAAAGCTACGGCACTTGAAAACGGTTGGCCGATGAAAGTAGAGTGGGGTCTGATCGGATCTTGTACCAACTCTTCCTACGAAGATATGTCGCGTGCGGCTTCAATCGTAGAGCAGGCAGTCAAGCATGGAATTACTCCAAAAGCTGAATTCGGGATCAATCCGGGTTCTGAGCAGGTTCGTTATACCATTGAGCGCGACGGAATTATTGCGACATTCGAAAAAATGGGTACGAAAGTGTTTACCAATGCTTGTGGACCTTGTATCGGGCAATGGGATCGTGAAGGAGCCAACAAGCAAGAGAAAAATACGATCGTTCACTCATTCAACCGCAACTTCTCAAAACGTGCGGACGGAAATCCGAATACTCATGCTTTTGTAACATCGCCTGAAATGGTTGCTGCTTTGGCAATTGCGGGTGATTTGGGATTCAATCCATTAACAGATACCTTGACGAATGACAAAGGTGAACAGGTGAAACTGCTACCTCCGCATGGTGATGAGCTTCCGACAAAAGGATTTGATGTAGAAGATCCGGGATACCAGGCTCCGGCTGAAGACGGTTCAAATGTTCAGGTAATTGTGAATCCGGATTCAACGCGACTACAATTGTTGGAATCGTTCCCTCTTTGGGATAATCAAAACATTTTGGGGGCGAAATTGCTGATCAAGGCAAAAGGAAAATGTACGACTGACCATATTTCAATGGCGGGTCCGTGGTTGCGTTACCGTGGTCACCTGGATAATATTTCAAACAACATGCTGATTGGTGCAGAAAATGCATTCAACGGAAAAGCAAATGAAATAGTGAATCAGTTAACCGGTTCAATTGCCGAGGTTCCTGCTGTTGCCCGGGCTTATAAAAATGCCGGAATTCCTTCCATTGTTGTTGGAGATCACAACTACGGTGAGGGTTCCTCCCGAGAACATGCTGCAATGGAACCAAGGCACTTAGGTGTTCGTGCTGTGATCGTGAAATCTTTTGCGCGCATCCACGAAACAAACTTGAAAAAGCAGGGGATGTTGGGATTGACTTTCGCCAATGAAGCAGACTACGACAAAATCAGGGAGGACGATACATTTAACTTCATTGATTTGATCGACTTCGCTCCCGGTAAACAATTGACCCTGGAATTGGTACATGCTGATGGTTCTAAAGAGGAAATCAAATTGAATCACACTTACAATGCACAGCAAATAGACTGGTTTAAAGCAGGGTCTGCTTTGAACCTGATCAAATTGGAAAGCCAGAAGAATAATTAAGGAATTCTCTTAAATGAATCCCGGCTCTGTTTTATGGTGCCGGGATTTTTTTTTGCTCTAACTTTTAAAAAATTAGTTCATCGACAAAGCGAATCTTGTAAATGACTAAATGGATTCGGTATTTCAAGAGAAATAGCTCAAGAAAAAATGTGATCTTAAAAGTGGAAGCCTATTTTAGCATCCGATATTACATGCGAAAACTGCTTTCTGAAGCTAAAACAGAAGCAACCCAAAAACTATACTTATGAAGAGAATTTCTACGCTTGCTGGGAGTGTTATGTCCCTTATGCTCATATTTAATGCGGCAGGACAAGCTAACTCCAAATGGAATCTGGTTAACGACCCGTATTATGGATTCCCAAATTACACTAGTTTATTTCCGGGCTTAAAGAGTTCAATGCTTGGAGCAGTAAAAGATGATGACAATATTTCAAATATTGAAAGTCGTGGATCTGGTCCGACGGGCTTGCGGACTGAGTTTTTCCTGAACAATTGGTTTGGGGTTGGAGTAGATGCTATTTATAGCGGAAGCAGTGTGACTTATGATCGTCTGGATTCGGTTGTTGACGGAATTTCCTATACCAATTCATACGAAAGAAAAATGAGCAGGGTGCGGATCCAGGCACGCTTTAACTTCCATTTCCCGGTAAAAAACAAACGCCTGGATATGTATGGAGGAATCGGGATCGGCAGTAATGCAAAATACCGAAAGTTATTTGTC
>CAMPIU010000458.1 GCA_946886545.1 uncultured Flavobacteriales bacterium
ACTTCAGGGAAAGTTTACCTAAAGCATCTTTCATCCTTTTAGGAATCGGAATCGAACATTTGTTAACGCTGTCATAGCAAACCAATACGGAACTTCCGATTGTTTTTACCTCGTTCAGCACTTTTACTTCGTAAGATAAGGTAAAACTTTTTTCTCCCACATGTTTCAGGTAGACAAAGATTTCGACCGGTTCATGCAGCAAAACCGGTTTCAGGTATTCCAACTCATTTTTGCGAAGAATAACCCCCGTTTTTCTCCAATCCCAATCAACTCCAAGCATTTGCCGGAAGTAATGAATTCGTGCTTCTTCAAAGTAATTTAAATAAACAGCATTGTTTACATGCTGCATCATATCGCAATCAGAAAAACGAACTTGTAATCTATACGAATCTAACATGACCTATTTTTTATCTAACACACTGTATTCCGAGTTGTTTGAAATAAACTCGGGAACAACTTCTTTCATCAATTGAACCAAGGTAAGATTATCGACTTTACCAACCGCTTCCAGGAGGTTTTTGATAATACCATATACCTTTTCGTCAACTTCTCTTTCAGATGCAATTAAAATCTTCGGATGATGTGTTTCCTGAACATTTTCAGCATCGTTTAATAATTCTTCGTAAAGCTTCTCTCCCGGTCTAAGTCCGGAAAATTTAATCTCAATATCCTTTCCAAGCTCCAAGCCGGATAATTGAATCATTTTTTTGGCAAGATCAACTATTCGCACGGATTTTCCCATGTCGAAAACGTAAATTTCCCCACCACTTCCCATAACCCCGGCTTCCAGCACCAATTGACAAGCTTCGGGGATGGTCATGAAATAACGTGTAATGCGTTCATCTGTTACAGTGATCGGACCACCTTGCTCAATTTGCCTTCTGAATAGTGGAATAACAGAACCGTTTGATCCCAATACGTTTCCGAACCGGGTTGTAATGAATTGTGTTTGTCCTTTATTTGCTGCCTGGGCTATTATTTCAGCGATCCGTTTACTTGCGCCCATTACATTTGTGGGGTTTACTGCCTTATCCGTTGAGATCATGACAAATTTGTGAACCGCTTTGTTATTCGACAGATCAACCAGGATCTTTGTTCCTTTAATGTTGTTTCTTACTGCTTCTGACGGATTCATCTCCATCATCGGTACGTGTTTATAGGCAGCTGCATGAAAGACCCAGGAAGGTTTAAATGTATCGAACAGGACTTCCATTCTTTCCTCATTGCAAATGTCTCCGATCACAATTTCAAATGGCGGAATATCTTTTAACTGACGAAGCTCAAATTCCAAATCGTACAACGCAGATTCAGCCTGATCCAGCAAGACCACCAATTTCGGACGGTACTCCAATACCTGGCGAACTATACCCGAGCCAATGGATCCTGCAGCTCCTGTAACGAGAATTACCTGATTTTCCAAACTCTCAGCCAGTTTCTCCTGGTTGAGAACAATAGGTGTACGGCCCAGGAGATCTTCAATATTTACCTGTGCAATTTGATTTGTGGTAAATGCTCCGTTGATCCAGCTTTTAGGGCTTGGAACTTTTTTCACCTCTACTCCACTTTCGATACATTTTTCAACAATACCGCTTCTGCGTTCCGGATCTAAATTTTGAATAGCGATGATAACCTGGTGAATTTTATGCTTCTGAAGAATTTCTTCCAGTTTGGATGTATGGAAAACTTCCACTCCTTCAATCCGGTTTCCCGAGATGCGGTTATTGTCGTCCAAAAAACCAAAAACCTTTAAGTTGATCCGTACATCCTTCTCAATAATCCTTTTTGCAATTAAGCCTGAAATTCCGGCTCCGTAGATCAAAACCAGTTGTTGCTCGCTGCTTGATTTTACCGACTCAAGGTACAATAGCTTTACAACAAACCTGGAAACTGCCAGGAAAAAGAAACAAAAAACATATTCTATTACAACAATTGAGATCGGAAAAAGATAATAACCATCGATCCAGTTATAACGAATGATTCCGAAGATAACAAAGACAATAGAAGTTGTTGTAGTTGCTAAAAATAAACGTTTAAAATCAGAGGTCGAAGTATGCCGGACAAGTCCCTTTTGGATCCCAAAAGACAAAAAAACGATTAGCCTTACCGCAAAAAAAACAATGATTGAATATTTAACGATTTCCAATTCATTTCTCCATTCTGCCTCACCTGCTTTGATATCAAATCGAATGAGGTAAGCGATTACCAAAGAAAAAGCCGAAATGAATAAATCAATCAGAATTATAATCCACCGGGGCATATTTTTTTTGGGAAACATTGTTGATCGTGCTATTGGTTTTGTTATTACAAATTTAAAGGAATAAATCAGGTAAACAACCCGCCATTTAAAGAAATCGTTTGACCTGTCACATAATCCGATTCATCTTTCAAAAGCCAGTCTATCGTCGTCAAAATCGTTTCAACTCCACCCAGTTTGTTCTTTGGAATCTGTGAAATAATCTGTTCCTGCATTTCAGTCGAAACTTCAGAAATCATTCCCTGATCGAAGTATCCAAGTGCCAATGCATTGCAAGTAATGGGTTGACCGGCGAGTTCTTTAGCGATTGTTTTCGTCAATCCCAAAATCCCGGCTTTACTTGCTGCATACGCTACTGTTCCGGGAACTCCGGTTTGTGCCACAACAGATGAAATATTGATAATCCGTCCAAAGTTATTGGTACGCATAGTTGGAATCAAGTCATGACATAATAAGAATGGGGCAGTTAAATTCACAGCAATTACCTCATTGAAATCAGCAGAAGAAAGTTTCCAGCTCATTCCGTTTTTTGAGATCCCGGCATTGTTAATCAACACGTCTACCTTTCCGAAATTAGCAAGTATGCTGGAGATCAGATTCTTCACCTGATTTTCATCTCTCAAATCCGCTTTGAACCAAGCGTGTTCGCAATCCACATCAAACGGATCCTGCTGAAATGTATGCAGTGCCAATTTTACATTTTGTTTTTCAAAATGTTTCACCATTGCAGAACCTAATCCACCGGTGGCTCCAGTAA
>CAMPIU010000459.1 GCA_946886545.1 uncultured Flavobacteriales bacterium
GATTCATTTGAGCCAGAAGCGCCTTTTGCTCCAATAATTCCATATTCCGCTGAATTTTATTTCGATGCTGTATGATCCTTAAACGATTCCTGAAAAACAAAAAGCCGATAATTGAGGCTGCTACAAAAACGAACGCCGTAAACCACCAGGTTGAATAGAATGGCGGAGAAATTGAGAAACTGGATAAAACGTAAGGTTTACTCCAACTTCCGCTTTCATTTTGATATTGCACCTCCAATTGATATGATTCGAAAGATGGATTGATCAGGATTAATTCCCCATTATAACCAATGGACCAGGGATCCGTATTGCGAAAACGGTATTTATATGGTTGTTTATGTTGCGATTTGTAATTGGTCGTCTGAAGCAAAAAACGAATCACTTTTTGGGATGCATTAAACTCCATTCCATTCCGGAAATTCGCAAGTTGTTTTCCATTCGCAAAAACAGTTTGAATTTGGATTTGTTTTTCCAATGAGTGTGTATTCCAAACATAAGAATCCGGTACCAGTGTAATTCCATTGCGCGTTCCGATGTAAACACCTTCCCTATTCCGATAAATACAACTCACCTCGGAAGAGGACAAACCGGTTAGCTTGGTCAAATTAAAAATGCGGACTGAATTGTTTTTGGATTTCACGATTTTGGAAATACCTTTATTTGTTCCTACATAAATTTTCCCATCCATGTCAATATGTAGTTTATTGAGTTGATTTGAAAGCAGGCCATCTTCCAATCGGATTCTTTTTACGACCTTCTCATCTTTCAAAATGAAAAGACCTTTTACTTTTGTAGCCACAACCACACCCCAATCTTTGTGAAATACTAAACCGGTAATTGTAACACGACTGATATCCGGAGGAAGTTTTACTTTTTCAAATTTGCTGTTTTTCACTTTAAATAATCCAATAGATGACCCGACATACATTCTTCCTTTATCATCATGTACCAAAGACTTGAAAAAATGAGGAGTGTACTTACTTGGGTTATAAACCTCCTTTCTGCTAATTATGCTCTCATACTTTTTGGTTTTTTTATCCAGCTTGGACAAGGTTATATAAATCCCGTAAAAATCACCTTGCTTATCAACCGACCAATCCGCAAACTGTTCCATCTGATAGCCCCAACTTTCTTTTATAAAATGCTCTCTGGAAAAATCACTTAAATTATTTGACAAAACCAACTTGTTATCCCAAACACCTATTGAGTTAGTTCCACCTTTCTTTTCTAAAATCTGAATCCTCGAATTGAGATTATAATAACCGAAAGAAGATGCATAATATACCTCATTTCCAATTCCATTGATATCATAAATCATATTTTGATTCTTTGCTTCGCCAGGTAGCCAATGGACGATATCCAGATTAGGCGTGTAATAAACACCATCATCCAGGGTGGAAAACCAGTAACCACCCTCATGATCTTTTGTAATAGAGGTGATCTTTTGATTCTTCAAATAACATCCGTCTGATTTTGTAAGGTCTATTTCTTTTCGTTTTTTGTACCGATAGGCTCCAAACAAAGTTGAAACCCATAGTTCTCCACCTACATCATATATTCCTGTAAGCCCTTCAAACTTGTTTCTGTTATTCAAGTTATCCAAATCGATTACCCAACCGTTTACCAGCAAATAATCACGCTTATTAACTTTTTCGAGGTCACAAGATTGGACAGCTTCAAAATGAGTATAATACTTCTCCGTTCTATCAGCAGAAACCAAACGTATTTTCCGCGACCTCATAAATTCCCAGTTAAAAGTCCCTTTATATAACCACGTGTTCCGGATTTCGGTGAAATTTCTAAAACCCTTTGTTTCAATATCCGTTAATTTTCCATGTGAATCAATTTTTCCACATCTGTATGCTCCGGAATAATATACATTATTGTCTTTATCGATCAGAAAATCTTTTACGATATTAAAATTTCCGTGGTTAAGTTTGGCTAGTATTTTATTGTATTTATAAGAAATGATTCGATTCTCTTTTTTACTGTAATGAGCCAGTTTTCCATTATATGTATAGAACCAAATCCGCCCTAGCTCATCTTCATAAATCTTAAAAATCACATTATCCGGAAGACCCTTTGCTTTATCAAAAAGACGCAATCGAAATCCATCATACATAACAACTCCATGATCCGTACAAAACCACATATAACCTTGCCGATCCTGATGGACATAATACGTTTCTGAACTCGGCAGTCCATCATTTACAGAAATGTTCGTGTAAACGGGTTCCCATTCACTCTCCTGAGCAAATGAACAACACAAAAAAACAACTGATAAAAGAATAGAAAAGCCGGTCTTCCCGGTTGGTGAAAATTTATTCATCAGAGATTTCACCATATTCAAAAGCGGTTCTTTTCTCCTTAGGCTGCGCAGATTACAAGACATTGTTATTCTTTATTAAAAACGGGAATATTTATGACCACCCTTGTTCCCTTCGATTCTCCTTTTTCACTCATTAAATTTTCAATTACGTAATCAAATTCTGCGTCGTATTTTTCTTTGAACAAACTCAACCTTTCGGAAGTAATCTGCATCCCATGAGATTTATGACCTGAAAGCGGTTCATGTTGATTCTTTGAGATATATCCTATTCCGTTATCAATCACCTCTACAACCAACCTGTTATGGTTTAATTCTTTGAAATTGATTTCTAATCTTCCAATTACGTCCTGATCTTTAAATCCATGAATAATTGAATTCTCTACAAAGGGTTGAATAAGCATAGGCGGAATATACCTTTGGAGTTCGTTATGAGAAAGCGAAATCGTAAACGTATAATCGAAACGATTTTTAAACCTCATTTTTTCAAGCTCTATGTATTTGGTCAATACATCTATTTCCTGCCGGATCGTAACCTCGCTTTCTCTTGAATTATTCAGAGTCATTCGAATCAGTTGAGAAAGCATTTGCAAATATTTCTCTGCCAAATCATTTTCATTATAGACCAAAAAGCTTTGAATTGAATTTAATGAATTGAATATGAAATGC
>CAMPIU010000460.1 GCA_946886545.1 uncultured Flavobacteriales bacterium
TGCAGTTGCTGTTCTGTTCATGGTTTGGAGTTCGGTGTTTTTAGGGTATTTTGTTGAACATATTGATTATCTGGGAGGAACTTTTGGTTTTACAATCAATCAATGGTTGAAATTGACGATCGGCAGCTTCGGTAGTTTTATTGCAATTGTAGCACTTTTGTGGATTGTTCTGGTTATTCTGTTCAATGCAGATATCATGTCTTGGTGGAATCGTGCCAAAGGAGCGAAGGAGTCTTTCTTTGAAGATGATCAGCCCCTTGCCGGAAATATGACGGATATTCACGTGGTGAATACGATCCGGGAAGATCAGATCCGGGCAGAGCAGGAAGCAGCGGAAGTTCGTTTTGATGAGGATGAGGAGGAAGATGAATCGTATGGAGACGGGGAAGAAAGTTTTATCGTAATTCAGTCCGGAGCGGAAAAAGAGCCGGAACAGGAACTGGAAATTCTGGAAACAATTGACGAAGAAGAGGATGATGAAGAAAGCGACTTTAAAGTAAGTATTGCCAAAACAGATGCAACGCTTTCTGATGATGAGTTTAATTCAATCCGCCAGGAATACGGGGATTATGATCCGACTTTGGATTTGTCGGGCTATATGCTACCTCCGATTGACCTGTTGAAAGATTACGGAAACGGACAGGTTTCAATCAATAAACAGGAATTAGAGGATAATAAGAATAAGATTGTCGAGACACTTTCTCATTATAAGATTGACATTGCCAAGATCAAAGCAACGGTCGGACCAACTGTTACTTTGTATGAGATTGTCCCCGCACCCGGAGTCCGAATCTCGAAAATTAAGAATTTGGAGGACGATATTGCTTTGAGTTTATCAGCTTTGGGGATTCGTATCATTGCACCGATCCCTGGAAAGGGAACCATCGGTATTGAAGTGCCGAACAGTAGCCCGGATATGGTTTCCATGAAATCATTGATCGCTTCAGAGAAATTCCAGAATTCTGATTTCGAATTGCCCATTGTAATGGGTAAAACAATTACGAATGAAACGTACACATTCGACTTAACGAAAGCACCTCACTTATTGGTGGCCGGAGCAACAGGACAAGGTAAATCCGTTGGACTGAATGCTATTTTGGTTTCCATTCTCTACAAGAAGCATCCGGCACAGGTTAAATTTGTGTTAGTAGATCCGAAAAAGGTAGAGTTGACATTGTATAACCGCATTGAGCGCCATTTCCTGGCAAAACTTCCCGGTGAAGAAGATGCAATTATTACCGATACATCGAAAGTGGTAAATACCTTGAATTCTTTGTGTATCGAAATGGATAACCGTTACGAGTTACTGAAGGAAGCACAGGTTCGTACGATCAAGGAATACAATGCGAAGTTCATCGCCCGCAAACTGAACCCGGAAAAAGGACACCGCTATTTACCCTATATTGTCGTTCTGATTGATGAGTTCGCTGATTTGATCATGACAGCCGGAAAAGAGGTGGAACATCCGATAGCACGTTTGGCACAGTTGGCCCGCGCGATCGGAATTCATTTGATTGTTGCAACGCAGCGCCCTTCCGTAAATGTAATTACCGGTATGATCAAGGCAAATTTCCCTGCCCGTATCGCATTCCGTGTACTTTCCAAAATTGATTCACGGACTATCCTGGATTCTTCCGGTGCCGATCAGTTGATTGGTCGTGGAGATATGCTGATCTCTCTCGGACAAGATCTGATTCGTGTTCAGTGTGGTTTTGCAGATACACCTGAAGTGGAAGATATTTGTAAATTCATTGGGGAACAAAGAGCTTATCCTGAAGCATTGATCCTTCCTGAATATGTGGGAGAGAATGGAGGTGAAGATCGTGATATTGACCTCGACGAAGTGGATTCCATGTTTGCTGATGCGGCTCGTATTGTCGTTATAAATAACCAGGGATCGGCTTCCTTGTTGCAACGGAAGTTGAAATTAGGTTACAACAGAGCCGGAAGAATCGTTGACCAATTGGAAGGCTACGGAATCATAGGACCTTTCCAGGGAAGTAAAGCACGTGAAGTTCTTTTCAGTGATTTGGAAAGTCTGGAAGAATTTCTGCGCTCAAAAGGGATTAGCTAAATCAACTAAAAATTGATAATGGAATCCCGATGGCTATCGGGATGAAAAGAGGAAATCTTGCCCTTATGAAATGAAAAGCACCCATCAGACTGGTTTTCTTATTTAACTTTTCAATCCTCATACCAATAGCTATCGGAATTAATTTTTAATTATGTAACATCATTCTTGGCACAATTTCTGATATTTGTACAGAAAATTGTGAAACATGAAATACTTATTTATTTGCTTAACCTTATTGGGAAGTACTTTATCTTATGGCCAGGATGCAAAAGCGGACGGAATTCTTGATAAGGTTTCGGCGAAAATAAAAGGGCTGAAGACTTTTTACGTGGAATTTAGCGCAACTATTAAAAACAGCTCCAACGGAACAAATTCAAATATGTCCGGAAAAGGATGGGTTAAGGGCGATAAATACAGCGCAACTTATGGTGAAACAACCCTGATTTCAAATGGATTGAAAAAGTGGTCTATCGTAAAAGAAGAGAAAACTGTTTATGAATCAGATGCTTCAGGTGATGATGAAGATGCAATCAACCCGAAAAAATTGATGACTATTTGGGAATCGGGATTCAAAAGCAAGTACGAAAAAGAAGAAACATTGAACGGAGAAAAAGTTCACATGATTTATCTGTACCCGAAGAACCCGAAGAAAGCTAATTACCACACGATCATTGTCTATATTTCGAAAGATGATTATGAGGTGAAAAAGGCAATTCTGAAGGCGAATGACGGAACAGTGTCTACATTTACAATGACAAAGTTCACCTCAAACCCAGCTATTGACGACAGTAAGTTTGTATTTGACAAATCAAAATACCCTGGTTACACGGTTGTAAAAGATTAACATGCATGCGATTAATCGCATCCGATAAATATAAAAAAGTAGGGGCGGAAAATTTTCCGCCCCTACTT
>CAMPIU010000461.1 GCA_946886545.1 uncultured Flavobacteriales bacterium
GATCTGTATATGAAACCGGAGTATAAAACCGGTTTTGGGCTTTAACAAGGGAGTTTGCCCAGGGAATACCAAGATCAATAAAATTCATTCTACCCGATGGAATCCACCAGTTTGTATCACTATCGCTTGAAAAGAACTTACCTTCCTCCATCAGATCAACCAATTCACTGTCTGATTTTTTCCCGGAATAAATATCATGTAACAGCTCTTTGGTATAAGCTAATTGATAAGTGTCGTAAGGAATAGCCAGTGATTCTAACTGATTGGGAGCTAATCCGGTTTGGAGGTCGTTGCTGTAATACGTTGAGCGAACATGCTCTATTAATCGCTTTTGTGGAGTGGATCCATTCAGCGGTTTATCCAACTCATGGTAAAGAGCAGTATCTGAATTAGCATCCAAAAGAATGCCTTCAAAATCGCTCAATGAGTAATAAACACTGCTTTTTGAAACGCCTTTCAGCTCATATGTTTTTGTTTCAGATAGTAATCGCAACCGATAAACGTCATTTCCAATTACATCATTTGTAAACTGGTTCCTGGTATAGATAATAATCGTTTTTTCTTGTTCAGCTTGTGTTTCCAGGGGAAGTGCGGCATCAACAACTAATCTCGGATAAACAATAGAAGCTGATTCCAATACATTACCGTATTCATCCAGTTTGATGTTAACACTATGTGCAATGCGTGGGTCTGCTGCATTTCGCTCATAATTATACGAAATGGACTCACTTTCTTTGACAGCAAATACCGCATGTTTGTTTTTTCCTTTGGGTTGCAGTAATTCAATTACACAATTATGAGTTGCTACAGAGAAAGGGGTGAGTTCTTTTTTACGGGTAGCATCAGTGTTTCCGAATTTAACGGCATCCTTTGCAAATGTTTCCATACGCAATCCCATTCCCTTACAAGACCGGTAAGCTTCCTGCCATTCCTGCATGGAAAGGTGGTCCAATAGTGTTGGATCAATTCCGGGAGCAGTAATTAGTCTTGCATCGGGTAATGTAACTTCATGATGCGTTATAGGGAATCCTTGTCGTTGAATTTCTTCGTGCCAATAATCTTTCGCAAATTGATTCAGGATCGTTTCATTTCGCAGAAAAGCGCCCGTATGATTCCAGGTTTTTGTGATTACCGGTTCCTGATGTAATGTTTCATCGGTAATATTTAAAGCACCACTCTTTACCCAATGTTCAAATGTTTCAGCGTCGATTTGCTGCACCATTCCAAAACCCCTGAATTCGCGTTCCGCATGATCGTAATATCCATGATGATAACTGTATTCACTAGTGAACTTATGTCCTGAAATTTTATCTTCTGTAGTCGTTTTCGAAACACAATGGATTGGAAAATGCAGTTTTGTTACCCAAGGTTTTCCGGCAAGTTTATCTTCCAGGTAAAATTTAGTAGAAGGCGTATATTCCAGTGAAACTTCTTTGCCTAGATTGTTTTTATAAGAAACCATGATATGCGGTTTCTTACTGTTCATCAGGTCAATGTATTTCAGCGGAGCATCACTGTCTTTTGATAAGGAACTTGACCACACAATACAGGAAACACCATTGCCCAATAAATCGGTAACTGTTATTTTGGAATGAGAATGGATTTTGGGAAAAGAATCAATTTCAAATGGTGTAGTACCAAACCGATTGCCACTTAGGTTTTTCCAGCAAGTAAATTTGTTTTTTCCCAAATAAATAATATCTGCTGTACCTGATCCGTCGATGTCTGCCAAATGCAGATAATCCGGATTAAAAGCATCGGGATGATCAAAAACGGGTGCATTGTCAAATCCCACTTTCGCTCCGAATTTTCCATATCCAAGGTTCGGCCAATAACACACTTCACCGTTCCGGATTCGTAAAATATCTGTTAATCCGTCACCGGACATGTCGGCCAAAAAGATTGTTTGTTTGGCATCGGCAAAAACGATGTGCGGACCGGTTTCTTCATCGAACGATTTGAGAGTTTGTTTTGCAGGAGAAAATCCATCCCTGCCTTCAGATTCATACCAGGTAAAAACAGTGTCTTCCGAAATGACAAGTTCAGGTTTTCCATCGCCATTCAGATCCAGCATGCGGGTATTCGGATCACTGAAATTAATAGTGGGAAGGGTTTTAAATGACTGTAATCCGTACCACTCATTATCGTCATTCAACTCAAAGAAACCGCGTGGTTCAGCTCCGAAACTAACCAGCTGTTTTCCGCCATCCCCATCCAGGTCAGCGAGTTGCAGGTGATTGCCCAAGCCCCTAAACGAAGGTTTGGGAGAAACTAATTTTGCCTGTTCAAATTTCCCGTCACCCAGGTTGTGTTTATAATACCAACCATTTTCATGTTCCGTTAGAATGCCCGATAAGCCTTCATTGTATAAATCCGTGAATTGATAGTCTTGTTCGTCTAAACCCACCGGTGCATGAATCAATGCATCAGGAGAAATGGTTTTTACTTCCTTGTTCCATTCATGCTTTTGGTATTCGAACTCCATCGGTGGGGTATGCTTATGCGAATAGCTTCCATCGGGTTTTTTGATGTAGCCGAAAGAAGTGATTTTAGTCAGGAAAGTAAAGGCCTGATCAGTGGCTGTATCATATTCAAAGTTTACGGATTTTATAAGTGTTTTTTTATCTGATTTATCGGGTTTTAAAGCCAGTTCCTCAAAAACATGGAAAAGTAAAACGCGCTTGCATAATCTTGTGGTCCTGATTTCAAAACCGGCTTTATAGTCTGAAAAAGCATCAGTTCTGAAACCCCAGGGATTTATTTTGTCAAGAGGTTCATTAGGATTAGTTGTACCATAATCAAATATGGTTTGAAATAAATAATCTGTTTCATTAGGAAATGGATCTCCGAATTGTTTGTAAGGTGTTTTATTTCCGTACAGTACTTTATCAATGTAGCGATTGGTTTAGTTGTTTGAACCGTTTTTAAGCCGATTTCTGTTATGCAGGGATGAATCGTCAAAACACGTTGCATCTTATTTTTTATA
>CAMPIU010000462.1 GCA_946886545.1 uncultured Flavobacteriales bacterium
CTACCAAACTTTGAAAGGAAAACAGGTGAAACGTAAAGCCGGCTGGGATACGCATGGCTTGCCTGTGGAATTGGGTGTAGAAAAAGAACTTGGAATTACAAAAGAAGATATCGGGAAGAAAATCTCGGTGGAAGATTATAATAAAGCATGTCGTGAAGCAGTGATGCGCTACACGGATATCTGGAATCGCCTGACGGAAGAAATGGGGTATTGGGTGGATATGGAAAATCCGTACATCACTTATGAACCGAAATACATGGAATCTGTTTGGTGGCTCCTTGGTCAGTTGTATGAGAAAAATTTACTGTACAAAGGATACACAATCCAGCCTTACTCTCCGATGGCCGGAACCGGGCTTTCTTCTCACGAGTTGAACCAGCCGGGTTGCTACCGCGATGTGAAAGATACTACTGTCGTTGCGCAATTTAAGCTATTGGAGGATCAGGCCTTGCCTGCCACCCTCCTCAATCCTCGCTCAAGGGAGGAGGCAGTTTCCGCTTCTCCCCTTGAGGGGAGACAAAGAGGGGTGGAAACATTCTTTCTCGCATGGACCACCACGCCTTGGACTTTATCTTCGAATACCGCATTATGCGTTGGACCAAACATTGAATATGTTTTAATCCGAACGTTTAATCAATATACATTCGAACCAATTGAAATAGTAGTTGCTAAAGATATTGCTCTTGGTCATTCTTTATTTGGTGTTCAATTCAATGAGCTCTTTTATAAGGAAGAAATGTATCCAAATTCAGAGACTGACATTGTATTAAACTGGCTAGAACTAGGAAAATTACCTTCTGGAGATTTTGATTTAAAAAATTATTTGAAGCAAAAAATTGAAAATAATATTGAACTGAAGAGACCTATTCCATTCAAAGTATTAGGTTCCTGCAAGGGTTCTGACTTGGTCGGAATTCGTTACGAACAACTGTTGCCGGGTGCTTTGCCGTTTGAGAACGCGGATCAGGCTTTCCGTGTGATCTCAGGAGATTTTGTAACCACTTCGGATGGTACGGGAATCGTGCACATTGCTCCGACCTTTGGGGCGGATGATGCGCGTGTTGCAACTGAATCAGGTGTTCCGGCTATGCTCGTATTGGATGAGAAAGGTGTTCCGGTTCCATTGGTCGATTTGCGTGGCCGTTTCCGTCCGGAAGTTTCCGACGCTGTTTTCGGATTGGGTGGAGAATACGTGAAAGCGGATTATCTTACGGATGCTGAAAAAGAAACCGAACTTGCAAAACAGAAAGAAAGCCTGAAGGCAATCATTCCGGATTTGAAAGCATATATGTCGGTTGACGAGCGCATTGCCTTGAAACTGAAAATTGAGAACAGGGCGTTTAAGATTGAAAAATACGAACATAGCTATCCGCATTGTTGGAGAACGGATAAATCGGTCTTGTATTATCCCTTGGATTCCTGGTTTATCAAAGTGACCAACGTGAAGGAACGCATGATGGAATTGAATAATACCATCAACTGGAAACCGGCTTCAACAGGAACAGGTCGTTTTGGCGAGTGGCTAAAGAATGCCAACGATTGGAATTTATCTCGTTCCCGTTACTGGGGGATTCCGATTCCGATCTGGTCAACGGAGGATGGTGATGAGAGGATCTGTATTTCATCTGTTGAACAACTGAAAGCAGAATGCGATAAAGCCGTTTCTGCCGGATTGATGAGCGAAAATCCTTTGGAAGCATTTAAACCGAATAATTTTTCAAAAGAAAACTACGGACAAATCGATCTGCATAAGAATTATGTGGATGAGATCATCCTGCTTTCTCCTTCCGGTAAAGCGATGAAGCGCGAAAGTGATTTGATCGACGTTTGGTTTGATTCGGGAGCAATGCCTTATGCACAATGGCATTATCCGTTTGAGAATAAAGAATTGATCGATAATAATTTTTCATATCCTGCAGATTTCATTGCAGAGGGTGTGGACCAGACACGTGGCTGGTTCTATACTTTGCATGCAATTGCTACGATGTGTTTTGACTCGGTTGCATATAAAAATGTAGTTTCCAACGGATTGGTTTTGGATAAGAACGGACAAAAAATGTCCAAACGCCTTGGAAATGCAGTTGATCCGTTTGAAACTTTGTCGAAATACGGTCCGGATGCTACACGTTGGTATATGATCACGAATGCGCAGCCTTGGGATAATCTGAAGTTCGACACGGATGGAATTACGGAAGTACAGCGTAAGTTCTTCGGAACGCTTTACAATACTTATTCCTTCTTTGCGCTATATGCAAATATTGACGGATTCAACTATTCAGAGGCAGAAATTGCGTTGGAAGACCGTCCGGAGATTGACCGCTGGATTTTGTCGAAATTAAATTCATTGATTGCTCAGGTAGATGAAGCTTATGCTTCGTTTGAGCCGACAAGAGCTGGCCGTTTGATCCAGGATTTCGTTTCGGATCAATTGTCGAACTGGTATGTTCGTCTGTGCCGCCGTCGTTTCTGGAAGGGTGAATACGAGACGGACAAGATTTCGGCTTATCAAACTTTATATACTTGTTTGGAAGCTGTTGCAATCATGGGTTCGCCGATCGCACCTTTCTATCTGGATCAGTTATTCTCCGATTTGAATGCTATTTCCGGTCGCCATCCAGTGAATTCGGTTCATTTGGCCTTCTTCCCGAAATCCAATACAGATTTGATCGATTTGGAACTGGAAGCGCAAATGGAGATCGCTCAGAATGTTTCTTCCCTGGTATTGGGGTTACGTGCTAAAGAAAAGATTCGTGTACGTCAGCCACTGCAAAAGATCATGGTTCCGATTTTGGATAATCATTTCGCAACGAACATCAAACATGTTCAGGAATTGATTCTTTCCGAGGTAAATGTGAAGGAATTGGAGTTGTTGGCTCACGAGAATAACGTGTTTGTGAAGTCGATCAAACCGAATTTTAAAACAATTGGTCCGAAATACGGGAAACAAATGAAAGCAATTGCTGCCCTGGTTGCTCAAATG
>CAMPIU010000463.1 GCA_946886545.1 uncultured Flavobacteriales bacterium
ATTATAATTGGATGAATAGTGATTCCTATTCGAATAATTTATGCATTTTTGTTTAAAATTTAATTTTTGTTAAAATATGTCTGATTTTGATGTTTTAGATGTTGGAGGTAACAATTCTCCATCAAATGTTCCGAACGCTTCTGCTTGTTTGGCTTTGGGAATCATTTCAATAGCAACCTGTTGGTTGTATGCCATACCAGGATTGATTTGTGGTATAATTGCATTGGTTTTGCATCAAAAGGATAAAAGAATTTATGCATCAAACAAAGAAAAATACGAGCAATCATTTAAAACTTCAAAAGCTGGTTTTATTTGTGCGATCGTTGGAGTTTCACTTTCCGCATTGATGTTAATTTACGTAGTATTTGCATTCTTCGTGATGGCAAGTGTAATCGGAGCTACCAGATTTTAAACTTAACAAGTGTTAAGTTTTTCAGTTATATGTTAGATTGTCACTGGAAAAAAAGTACAGGCCTCGATTGTCCGGGTTGTGGGATGCAACGATCTTTTTACGATTTAATTCAAGGTGATCTCATTGAGAGCTTGCATCAGTTTCCTGCGCTGCTACCACTTGTTTTCCTGATTTTCTATTCCCTTTTACATCTGATAAGTCCAAAAAGATTTCCAGCTAAATGGATCGTTGTATCTGTTTCTTTAACAGCTGTATTAATGGTTGGTAACTGGATCATTAAACTGATTTAGCAGAAAGGTGTCGGATTTTCAGGTTCTGTTACATGGTTAAGCTATCGAATTATTTAAATAAATCAGAATATGGATACATTGGACCAACACATTGAATTGGATTCGGACAAACTGAGAATCAATAATTCAATCAAAGAGAATTTAATTACTGCTGCCAAATGGGCCAGGTTTTTGGCAGTTATGGCTTTCGTTTTTACAGGTATTATGGGGATTGCTTCCCTGGTGATCCTGATTGCGGCACTTTCAAGCGGTGTTTCTTATTATATAGGCATGGGATTGGGGTATATGATTCTTACAATCATATTTATCTTTCCGGGACTTTATTTGATTCGATTTGCCGGTTCAACGGAAAAAGGATTGAAATCCAACAAACAAGGTGAATTTGATTATGGGATTGAAAATTTGAAATCATTGTTTAAGTTCGTTGGTATATATACCATCGTTTTGGTGGGTGTTTATATTTTGTTCTTCCTATTTGCAACATTAGCGAACCCAAGAGTGTTTTAAAAGTAAAATCCAGGCGATATTTGAAAAGGAACTTAGTATTTAAGTTCCTTTTTCGTGTTATAGGAACTTATTTGTGGCCGTTTTTGAGCTAGATTGTTATCTTTGTTTTCCTAAAAATTCAATATGTCTGACGATAAAAAAATCATATTTTCCATGGTTGGGGTTTCCAAAGTCACGCCACAAGGAAAGCAAATTATTAAAAATATTTACCTCTCATTTTTCTATGGTGCAAAAATCGGGATCATTGGTTTGAACGGTTCGGGTAAGTCTACGGTAATGAAAATTATTGCGGGCCTGGATAAATCATTCCAGGGTGATGTGGTGTTTTCTCCGGGTTATACCGTTGGATACTTACCGCAGGAACCGGAGCTGGATCTGAAAAAGACCGTGAAGGAAGTGGTAATGGAAGGAGCACAGGAAATTGTCGATATTTTAAAAGAATATGAGGAGATAAATGCTGCTTTCATGGATGAAGACGTTTTGAACGATCCGGACAAAATGGACAAATTAATAGCGCGTCAGGGAGTTGTACAGGATAAGATCGATGCGGTTGATGCATGGGAATTGGATAATAAACTGGAGCGGGCAATGGATGCTTTGCGCTGTCCGCCTGATGATCAGTTGATCGAAACACTTTCGGGAGGTGAAAAACGCCGCGTTGCTTTGTGTCGTTTGTTATTGCAAAATCCGGATATTTTATTGCTGGATGAGCCTACCAACCACTTGGATGCAGAATCTATTGACTGGTTAGAACAGCATTTGCAACAGTATAAAGGAACTGTTATTGCAGTGACCCACGACCGTTACTTCCTGGATAACGTAGCAGGCTGGATCCTTGAACTGGATCGCGGAGAAGGAATCCCATGGAAAGGAAACTACTCATCGTGGTTAGAGCAAAAAGGAGAACGTCTGAAAGGAGAAGAGAAGACGGAATCCAAACGTCAAAAAATGCTTGCACGGGAATTGGAGTGGGTAAGAATGAATCCGAAAGGACGTCATGCAAAGAATAAGGCGCGTATTCAGAACTACGACAAAATGATGTCTGAAGAAATGAAGGACAAGGAAGTGAAGTTGGAAATTCCGATTCCGAATGGTCCTCGTTTAGGAAATAACGTGATTGATGCTGAGCATGTGATGAAAGCGTTCGGAGATAAATTATTATACGATGATCTGAACTTCAAATTACCACCCGCTGGAATTGTAGGGATTATCGGGCCGAATGGTGCAGGTAAAACAACTATTTTCAAAATGATCATGAATGAATTACAGCCGGATAAAGGAACTTTTTCTATCGGTGAGACCGTGAAGATCGGTTATGTTGATCAGACTCATAAAGATATTTCTCCTGAGAAAACAGTTTTTGATGTAATTGGTGGAGGAAACGAATTCATTGAAATCGGAAATCAGAAATTCAACGCTCGTGCTTATTTGTCGAAGTTCAACTTTGCGGGTTCGGATCAAAGTAAGAAGGTAGGAGTGCTTTCAGGTGGTGAACGAAATCGTCTTCACCTGGCGATGACACTTATGACGGAAGCGAATGTTTTGTTGCTGGATGAGCCTACGAATGATATTGACATCAATACTTTACGCGCTTTGGAAGAAGGAATCGAAAGCTTTGCCGGCTGCGCTGTGGTTATTTCCCATGATCGTTGGTTCCTGGATCGAATTTGCACGCACATTTTAGCGTTCGAAGGAGATTCCCAGGTCGTATGGTTTGAAGGTTCTTATTCCGAATATGAAGAGAACAAACGCAAGCGCCTTGGTGATGC
>CAMPIU010000464.1 GCA_946886545.1 uncultured Flavobacteriales bacterium
TCTTTGAATCACGCACATTCGGAATTCCGGTCCATTTTCCCGCATCATTCCAGTATGGAGGTTTTTACTCCAGCGATTATTCCAAGCGTTTTGCCCTGGATTTTTATGTCTATCACCGCATTTTTGCCAGAAAAGGTATGTCGAACCTGGATTTGAATGTTAGTCCACGAATTCGTATTGCTCCAAAAGTTTTCACCGTATTGAGTTCCACAGTTAACCGTTACTTCAATAATTTTGGGTTTGTTCGGGTAACTGACACCAATTACACCGACCAAATCACCTTAGGAAACCGGGAACGCTGGATTGTTACCAACTCCTTAGCTCTGGATTATACCTTTACAAAGACATTCCGTTTAAAACTGCAATTCAATCATTATTGGCAGGAAGTTTCTTACAGATCATTTATGGAATTATCGGATGACGGAAGTTATAGTGCATCCACTTACACCGGAACAGATTCCTTAGGTCAGAATTACCACAATACCAGTTTCAATGCCTTTACCGTTGATTTTGACTTGCGCTGGGTAATTTATCCCGGAAGTGAAATTCGTTTTGTATGGAAATACAATATCTATGCTTCAAAAAACGGATTGGATTACGGCTACTTCAACACCTTCCGCAATTTGTTCGACAATCCGTATTTGAATTCCTTTTCAGTGAAAGGACTTTTCTATATCGATGCCGGTAAGTGGTTTCGTAAGAAAACCATTTCTTAAAAAACCATAACACATCATTCCAAACAAATAAAGTATGTAAATTTAAATGTACTCTGATTCCGGTTGATCCCCGTGAGAAATTGATTCACATCCAATTCTGCTTAAAGTGCGTTGTTATGATGATGAATATTCGAATGAGTTTACTGGCACTGTTGTTTCCCTTATTGGGTTACGGGCAATTGGCAGATTCACTTTACAGTTATCAATCTTTTCATTTGACCTGGGAAAACGATGTTTTTACTGCAACCGACCGATATTATTCCCAGGGAATCTTTTTACAGTACGAACACCATAATCTGAATTTGAAATGGCTCAATCCCTTTTTTCTCCCTGTCCCGGATATAGAACGCACACTGAAAACAGGAGTTGAACAACGGGGATATACACCTTCTACTATATTATCGGATACAATGCTGAAAGGTGACCGGCCCTATGCTGCAACCATTACTTATGGTGCCCGTTTTTTTTCCAGAAGTCTCAGCAGGAACTACACCCTGAACTGGAGTATTTACGCGGGCTTTATCGGAAAACCTGCCTTCGGTGAATACACCCAGAAAACGATCCATAAATGGATTGACAGTCCGAAACCGCATGGATGGCAGTACCAGTTGAATACGGGCTTTATTCTGGATGCGAGCATCGGTTACACCAAATTGTTTTTCACCCGAAGCAGATGGATACGCATGGAATTGGGAGATCTTGTAAGGATTGGGACTTTAACGAATGAAATGCAAATCCATGGCGGATTGAAGCTGGGATATATCGGGAATCGCAGACAGTTCTATTTATATTATGTTCCTCAATTGCGGATTGTTGCTTACGACGGAACGCTTCAGGGAGCATTGTTCATAAAACCCAGTAAGGCTGCTCTTCCCGCAAAGTCTGTTGAACGACTGGTTTCGGAACAGCAAATCGGGGTCTATCTGAGGTATAAGCCTTTTTTCGCCAGTGCGCATTTCCATTACCAGTCGCGGGTATTTAAGAACGCTCTGAACCACATGTGGGGCGGATTAACGTTGGGATATATGTTGTGGGACAATTATAAGAAAGACAGGAAGTGATGAGAACATGAAAAACCGTAGGGGCGAAAAATTTTTCGCCCCTACGGTTTTGTTATTTTTTATAAACAATCAAATACGTGCTCACCACCCGGAATCCGATGGTTGGTTTGGGGTCCGTAATCCCTTTATAAGGATACGGTCCATAGATCTTTGCTTCTTCAGGCCAACTTCTCCACCCACCACCAGCCGTTCCTGGTTCCGTGCGATTCATACCTTCATAAACCATCTCGGCAGCATTTCCACTCATATTATACAAACCCAATGCATTCGGCCAAAAAGATTTGCTCGGTGCGGTAACGCTGTTTACTTCCGTAGTATCGAATACAACTGTCGAATCAGCTTTTCCGTGGACAAAATTCCCCTGATAAAACCCATCGGAATTCCGTATATAAGGACCGTTCCACGGATAAGGAAGCTGTTTCCCTTCATTTGATGCTGCTTTGACCCATTCTACACGAAGTGGTAAACGCACATCATTGTATTGCGCTTGTTTTTCATCACCTACATATTTCCGCACTTCTTCGGAAAGCCACTTGCAATACAATTCTGCTCCTTCCCTGGAAATGTTCACCACACAATAATCGTTGTATTTTTTGTCTGAGAAGTAATTATCCTGGAAATACTTCAGATGATACATCGGATAGGTATTCCATTTACTTTGATCCGGTTTTGCTTTTAAAAACTCATCTTTACGACCCTGGATCAACAGATCAAACAAAAAGGTACGGTACTCAAAGTTGGTGACTTCTCCGACTCCCATGTAAAATGCCTGAACGGAAACGGTTTCACCTTTGTAGTCAAAGCTGCCGCTCGGAATGAAAACATAAGCATTTTTGTCATGTTTTGCCAGGGCTTTCAGCATGGATCGCTTTTTCTTTCTGGTAATGACTATTTCTTCTTCCGTCAATGTGGGGAATTGATACGGGATATCGTCCATTGGTTTAACAGCAGCCATCTTGCGATCCCGATATTTTTCCGACTCCTCTTCAGAGCCTTTGTTTTCAGAAGTAAATGGAAGTTCGGTTACTTCCTGAATTGTTGCCAGAAATGGTAACGGCTTTTGAATATCGACCTGCTCTTGTTTTATTTTCAGTCGATTTGGTGCTGTATTTTCGGCTTTAGCTTGCGAAACCATCTCAGTTACTGTGGCTTTTTCAGTTTGTTGCTTCGTTTTATTTGTTTCTTCATTATTCCATAACAG
>CAMPIU010000465.1 GCA_946886545.1 uncultured Flavobacteriales bacterium
CCTATTGTGGTAAAGCGATTGGAAAGAAATGAACTATTAGCTGGAACATACACTCAGAACGGGTTGATTGTTTTCAACTTCCCGTTTTTGAATCCTGCTGAAAAATACAAAGTTATTTTAGAAGCTCAAAATTCGCAGCAGGCATATTTGCCAAGAATTGAGAAGAATTTTCCAATAAACCAAAACTAACAGAACTTAAATTATGAAACGAATATTCGTACTATTCGCTTTTTTGTGTTCCTTTTTAGGATACTCACAAATAGTTACTGCCCCCACATTTTATTCTACTGAAGATGGGCATACCAATTCAGGGTCAACAGGGACAAATTACGGAACATTGGGAACAATGAATGTTTCAGTTGCTTCCGGACCCGCCATATATAGGGGGTTCATGAAATTTGATTTTTCATCGCTCCCTTCCAATGCTGTAATTACTTCAGCATTGTTAAGGTTAACCCCAAGTGGAACAGAGAATGTCGGATCAACAAACTCCACGGAATTGTATTTGGATGTTTGCAATACATCCTGGACAGAAGCGGGGATTAGTCATTCTTCGAATATTTCCAACAACACCTTGTTTCCAACAGTTACTACTTCGAGTTTAATTTCATCAAAAAGAACCTTTCAGATAAAGGATTTCGTACAAGCGATGGTTGAAGGTCGCCTTCCGAACAATGGATTTCGGGTTCGAAAAAGTAATGAAACCACGGTCTTGAATACTACTTATTATACAAGAGAGAATGGAACAGCTTCCAATCGTCCTCAGATGATCATTCAGTATTACCTGCGTTCATACGTCAGTGCGGCGGCAATTGTTCATACAAGTACCTTAAGTAGTACAGACGGTTCAATTTCTCCCACAGTCACCAATGGATCCAATACTACTATGACTTATCGCTGGTTTAACTCAAGCGGTACGCAAATAGCAACTACCCAGAATTTGACAGGTGTTGGAAAAGGATGGTATGGATTAAAATATTATGGTACTACAGCCGGTGATACTACATATCAGGCATTTATAGTAGGTACAGAGTGTGAGGATGTATCAATAACCTTTGATCCGGGTCCTAATTACATTGATGATGCACGTATTTTGAATTTGATTCAAGGAAGCGGCACCACCATAATCAATTACAATCATACTAATCAATCATCTTATGCTTTATTAACTGCTCAAAGATGGACTTGGACTAATTGGTATGATGAAAAAGCGCTCCTTCGGTTTCGTCTTTGGGTAGATCCGGGATGTCAGGTAAATACAGCTAACATGACACTTACCGGAAACGGACATAATCCGCTTCAAAGAACAAATGAATCAGAATTTGATTTAAACACCTCCAACTGGGACGAAACTGCGGTTTCATACGGAAATGCTCCGACCTACACTACAACCGGTAAAATAACTATTGGAGCAATTCCTTCAGGTAATAATAATCTTACCACAAACATTGCAAGTTTTTTCAATACCTGGAAAACAAATAACACAGCTAACTATGGATTAGTATTTCAGTTGCAATCCTATTCGGGTAACATCTATACACGCATGCAGTTCAATTCTTCTGATGCTGCAACTCCAAGTTTAAGACCTCAAATCACCTTTTCAATTAAAGTAAATAGCTGTGATTTGAGTAGAAAAGGAAACTCGGTTGTTACTTATGACGCAACGAACACCTATGGAGATGTTGCGGTAACGATTACCCCGCCTTCCTGGGCAGTAAGTCCATATCACTACATGATTTCCGAACAACCGATTCCTAATTTCGGAGATATTTATCGCGAATTGAAGGATACCATTTTTGATGGAGTATTGGATAGTGCTAAATTTTCCCTTGGGAACAACAATACAAGTTTGACCAATTCATTTACAAGCCTGAAACAAGGTCAGTATTATGTAAGTGCTTTTGACAAGTTGGGTGCGCGTATATATGACAATATTGTTTCGATCAATCCGATCAATTATGAGTCGAGTGCTTCTATTTCTTTCTCTAATGATGTTTTCACAACATCTGCTGCGAACGGTAAAGCAGTGATGACAGACTATTTAACGGAGGCATCCGGAGCAGCATCAATTACGTATGTTGTTCAAAATAATACTGGTGAATCATTCTTTGGATTACAAAATATTTCGAGCGGACTTGCTTTAAAAACGGATATTTATCACGGATTCCATGTTCAAAGCGGTTCAGCACGTTTGATAGTTAGTGGTGTTGTTATTTCAACTCCTTATGCAGTTACCGGAACAGATGAACTGTCTTTAGTAAAAGATGGAACAAACCTGAAGTTTTATATTTCAGGTGTATTGAAAACTACCGTTGCATTACCTGCCACTTTTATTTATAAGTCAGGAGTTTTTGCAGCCGGAGCAGCAACCAAAATCAAATATAAGCCGATCCATCTTTTCCCTTTTAGTTTTGTTATTAACAGCATGAATCCGGTTGTTCCGGGAAGTTGTTTGGGTTCTTTCGGACAGGTTAGCGGAATACTTTGGTCTCTTAATTTCGGAACCAAAATTCCGGTAAACTTCAGTACCGTATTAACAAACAGTTCAAGTGTTTCTCAACCCCTGGATGCCGGATACTCAGCAACGAATTATAGTTTCTCTAATCTTTTGCCGGGAAATTATACATTAACTGTAACATTTAACTGGCAGGTAAACGGTGTTGTGAATCCTACACCGATTGTTTATACTTATAACATTGTTGTGGCCAGCAGAATTTCATGGGAAAATAAAGTGGCTGTTACAGATGTTTCAACTTCGCAGCTTCCTTATCCATTGCTTGCTACCACAACAGGAACTACCGGTCATGCGAGTTCAGTAAATAATGTAAACATCACACCAACCAATACCTTTGTAGATTTTACACCGAACATTGGGCCGTATTTTTATGTCACAAATGCTTCACCACCGTTCATATCATTGATTACAATTGCCAGCGGAACCGGTGTTCTTGGTTTTGCCGATCCAAGTACAACC
>CAMPIU010000466.1 GCA_946886545.1 uncultured Flavobacteriales bacterium
ATTCTAATCATTTGGATCAGCCATAGCCAAAATAGTTACGTCTGTTACATAATCCACAAAGCCCAACCCTGTGTTTGCTGGCGGGGTAAACTTAGAAAATGTTGCCCCGAAAGGAATATTTTCAGGAGAGTATCCTGGAATTGCTTTATTCTGTAACTGTGGTCCACCAAATTCAAGAAACTGGTTTCCAAATTCATCAGGTTGTCCGAAACGTGTAAGTGTTGTTGACGGGTGACCTTTACCATCTCCTGCATGACAGCTTATACAACTTGTTGCAACAAATGTTGATCCCAAACCGGTTGTAGGAGTGAAAACAGTTGTAAATGCTGCATCTCCCTTTAAAAAACGTGCCGTTTCTTCATAAGTCAATCCATCAATAGGTCCATCCAAAACCTCGTCTTCTGACGGGGAGGCAGGTAAAATCTTTTTGCAAGAAACAATAACAGCAATAACAGAAAAAAGAATGAGGAGAATTGAATTTAGTTTCATGTCGACAAAATATTTTTGTCCGTAAATCTAAATATATTTTTACACTTACTGTAATTTATTTTTAGTCCAATCTAAAAATATGTGTGATCATGAAAAATTAGCGAACTATTTATTTATATCCGGATAGCAATTTTAAAGTAAATTTCTAGCTTTTGCAGTAGCAGGATATTGGTACAATCGTAAAGGTTAAATGAAACTTAACAACAACTTTCCCCTTTTTGAATCGGTGGACATTTAACTGTTCCATAACTGCAATAAACACAACAATCACCCGCTAAAGGTTTGAGTACTGTTTTACAATTCTCACATTCATAGAAGTAAGAACAAGCGTCGGTAGGCATAATTTCATCTTTCCTATGCCCGCAATTTGGACAAGTGATTGTGGAATTCAATTCTACTTCATCCTCGGATTCACAACAGCGACCGTGCATTCGATGGCGGTAATAATCGACACCCGTTGCAACTAAAAGTCCCAACATTCCTGCATACAGAAAATAGACCCAATATTTACTATCGTTGAAATGATAACCGTAAAAGATTAAAAGAGCACTCGGTATGGCAATCAGCAATGGATACATACATCTGTGTTTCCTGTACGAAAGATAGAATCCAACTAATGAGACAATCACCATTACCTGGAAAACCCACATTGTCCACCCTCCAAAAACCTCGAAACTACCTAAGCCGAGAGCAGAAGCGGCAACTGCAAATATTGGAAAACAACAAGGTGAAAGGAATGCTACTAAAAGCATTCCAATCACACCCCACTTGCTTATATTTTTCGCTCGATTACGCATCGTCTGAACTTATTCCTCTCCTTTACAACAGCCGTCCCGTTGCTTGTAACCGTTCGGATCAGCTTTCACTTCGTCGGCATCAAAACCACGTAATGAAATCTCTTTACGGATTTTTTCAGGCGTTATTTTCTTAGTCCAGTAAATAACCGTTGTAGTTTGATCGGCTTCGTTGTACGTTACTAATTGAATTCCTTTTACGAATACCAAATCTCCTTCTAATTTTCCACCGCAGGTTTCACACACTTTACAATGATTGCACGTGTTCGGAGTTTTGATCGTAATGGTTTGTCTATTCGGTTCTTTTTGCGCCATTACTAATTGGGAAGCAAAAAAGAATGCTATAAATAAAGCTGTTTTAAACATGGTATTCTATTTTTTAAGTTTTAATAATGCCTCATATAAGAGGTCTTCATCACCTGGCGCATAATTATTTCGGCTGTAGACAACTTCTCCGTTTTCATTGATTAAAAAGGTATGTGGTGTATTACTTACTCCCATTGCTCTTTTAAAATCGCTGTTTGAATCCATTAAAACCATGAATTCCCAACCATTTGCATCAACCAATGTGGGAACATTATTTTTTGTCTTTTCATCGTCTACGGATACTGCTACTATTGTAACACCTGTTTCTTCTTTCCAGTCGGGGTATAACTCGTTTAACGTTCCCATTTCCCGTTTGCAGGTAGGACACCAAGAAGCCCAAAATGTAATTATAATTGGTCCTTTGATACCTAAACTTCCTGTATTAACCTGTTTTCCGTCTACCGTTTTCAACGAAACTGATGGTATTGTTTTTTGTTCTTGTGCAAACGAAATTGCATGAAGCAAAATCATTGCAAGTATGAGCAATTGTTTTTTCATATCCCATAAGTGTTTTCAGCCTGACATGACTGATTAATGTGACTATTTTCGCAAATGACAACTTCATAAGCGATTAGGAAGACTAAGCTTCCTTGATTTCTAAAATGAAAGGATTAGCCCAGTTTTGGCGGTTGCCAAATGTTTACTTCAAACTCAGAAGTAAAATGAAATGTATAAGGATTTCCGAGACTAGCCGCCGGAGATTCGTTGACAGTATATGTATTCACTACCTGTACTTGTTCCATTATACAGGCATAAAGCCCACATACAGTACAAGTACAAAACGGAGAACAATTTTTCTGCTCTTCCTCGTCTTCCTGATGGTGTTCGGTAGAACAGGTCAGTTCTTCTTCCTGACACTCCTCCGTGCAACAAGGTATTACTGACAAAGTAAAAACGAATAAACTGAATATGAACCAGAAAACCTTCACGATACTAAGGTATGAAAAAATGGGATTCACTTAATCATTCAAGATTACTCCTCCCATTTCCATTTTCGCAACTCATAATATTTCTTTCGTGGAGTTGCTTTCAATGGATCAATTCCGTTCTTTTTACACCATCGAAAGTGATAGATTGTTCCGAGTATCACTACAACAATTGGAAACAATGTTGACCAATGCCCGATCATAAAATAAAGACCGACTGTTATTTTTGCAATAATGATCCATTTCAGGATTTTATAACTTGCGCGTGTTTCTACTTCAAACCGCGCGAAAAAACTGGTCATAACCAATTGAATAACCAACAATTCTGCTAATTCTACTTTAATTCCCATAACTTCATTATTTGCTTATTACTATTTACAATAATTG
>CAMPIU010000467.1 GCA_946886545.1 uncultured Flavobacteriales bacterium
TCCCGATTCTTCACCGATACGAATACTTTGATATTCATAAGGTGTAAAGTGTGTAGATTTTTGCATCGACTCGGAAAGCGAATTTCCCTTTACCAAATCGTTCAATAAGCTTTCTATGTGGCCGCGGATGTTTTTTTTCTCCTGTTCATCAATGATTAGTTGCAAGGCACGGCGCATATCGATCCCGCTTTCAATCAGTGTGGCAAATTCGCCATAGAAATGTTCTTTGAATTTATCGTTTAAAGGCTTGCCCAAAACGATCTCTTTCTTTAAAAAACTCGTTTTGCTTACCTCTTCCATAATTTTTGATTGAAATATGAGTTTATCTCATTGTTATTGTGTTTCTGAAGCGGATAAAACAAAGAAAATTCCGTGTTTTTCCAGTCTAATTTAAATTCCACCAGATCTTTATTGGTAATAACTGTTTTACTGATCGACTGTGCACCCATTTCAAAAAGCGTCTGATGATCTCCGTGCTTACGACTCAGCTTTTCGTTTAGTATCTGGTAAATGATTAAATCATTGGAATGAAAACAGCTTAGTTTGTCTTTATCAAGATGGAAAGAGTCTGCTTTTTCCAGATCAAGCCAGAAAGTGGAGCGAAACTGGAAGAAGGCATTCAATTCGTTTTTAATGACAATTTCCTGTTGTAATGTTTTGTTGAAACTGTTCACAGATAGAAAAAACAGGGAAACAAACAAGCCCATTAAGGAAAGGACTACTGCCAGTTCCAGAATAGAAAATGCTGCTATGTGAGTTTCTTTTCTCATTGTTTTTTTGACCAGATAAATTCCTGCATCCAGTTTGTTTTAATGCTGTTTTTCAAAGACAATTGCTCGCCTCTGACAGAATCTTTTTCTTCTGTAATTATTTCGACTGTTGTTAATTTGTCTGCCCAAAGCTTGGGATCGTACACATTGGAATCCAGTGAATAGCTCGTAAAAAGCAGAGACTGAAACTCAGACTGTTCGATTGTTTCCTGGAATTGTACGGTAGAACGCGCACTTTGGATAAACAATCTGGATCCCAATGCAAAACAAATCGCGATAATGGATAAAGCGATAGCTATTTCAGCAATGCTGGATGCTTTTAACTTTCCAATTCGCATGAGATAATTTTTTTTCGTGATTGCCCTGATAATTCTAACCAAGCCGGGCAAATAAAATCCCTGGGGAGTCGTTTTGTCGAAACCACAGCATCCAACAAATGATTAGTATACGAACCTCCGCCTGCAACAGTCAATGTCTCACCCGTGTTTAAACATCCGATGACCGCTCCGTAGGTTTCTGTAATTCCGGAATTAAAGACGATACCCGCAATTACGGCATCCTTTTGAATAATTAATTTGGGTTGTTTTCTAAAGTCATACTGTTGAGTTGTGAGTAATACTCCACCCAAAACGGAACTGTTAAATCCCAAGGATATTGAATGGGGTTTGTAATCTGGACTGGCAGTTTGTTCATTCAAAATTAGTGTGCTCGGATAACTTAATGTAACGGAATCCTCCAATTCAATGCGTTCCGACGCGTATGCCTGTAAATTTCCTGTAAATCCCTGCCTGATATATATCTTAGGTGCAATTAAAATGACATTCGCAAGTTGGGCTTCCGGATATACGACCAGGGAATCGAAACTCTGAATAATAATCTTTCCCTGGAACTTTGACCGAATTTGAATCGGATTCAAGGATTGAAAATAAATACCGTCGGATAAAAAACTGACAGTAGTATCCTTGGCTTCATAGGGTTTCGGAAGCATTTTTCCGATGAAACTGGTGGCAGAAATATTTTGAAATGCTTTGGATAAGGGAAGTTTTAGCTCCTTTACATCTTCTACCTTTCCATACACCAATTCAGAATTGGAATAATTTTTCCCGCCAATGTATGCCAGCTCAACCCGTTTATTTGGCAAAAATGCAGTTCCTTCAATCTTTGTTTCGCCACATATTCTCAGTCCGTCCGAACCATTTCTGATAATGAGTGTAGGCAATGAGTTTTCAAACTCACTTCCGATGAGAGCGAATCTTGATACAGATCGCTGATTCTTGAATGTTTTGCTCGTGACAATGAAATAAGACCCCCACAATGATTTATAAATGAGACTTGTATCCCCGCTTGAATGAATAAATTGAAGGGAGTCGTTTACTTTTACTTTATGTAAGCCTAATTGAATTCCGTGGTAAGAATCCAATAACAGATGTTCTTGCCCGGTATGAGAAATTTCAATTCGCTTTTGGGT
Organism: uncultured Flavobacteriales bacterium; assembly: GCA_946886545.1. The sequence goes on from CAMPIU010000467.1 coordinate 2,239, forward strand.
ACTAAAGATAAAAAAGACACTTGAAGCCAGAAGTCCAATAAATAGTGCAAAAACAATGGCATACGATATGGCAGAAGCACGAATCATTCTTTGCGCTTTTTCTTTTCTTTTGGTTGAGCGGGTTCTTTTTGAATCTTCTTTTCTTTCTTTGGCTTTGATTCGGTAGATTGGTCTTTTTTCTTGAATTTTTTCCAGAATTTGAGTTTCCCCCAAAAATTGCTCATTTTCTCTTTGAAGGATTTTTTCTCTGAACCTGCATTTTTTGGTTGATCTTGATCAGTTTTGGTCTTTTTGGAAACCAATTCACCTTTTTTATAAATGGTTTTTATCAAACTGTCATTTTGATCCCTGGAAATTTGGGTGCCATCCAATTTGAAATTCGAATAACGGCTCTGCGAAATTAATTTGCCGGTTGAATCATTGATGGTTGTTAATACCGTTTTTTTGGTTTTAATTATTGTTGTATCCCGCGCAATAATTTGAGTTTGATTGTTTTTGTAAACAATTGTTTTTTGAATGATACCTTCCTGGCTGTAATATAACTGTTTACCGGTTTGTGTTCCTTTGGACCAATTTTCCTGGCGCATCAGGATTCCATTTGGAGCCCAATGCTTCCAAACTCCATGCTTCAATCCTTTTTTGAAAAGTCCTTTTTCTGCCAGCTGGTTGTTTTTGTAAAATGATTCATAAATGCCATCCAGCAAACTCCCAGAAC
>CAMPIU010000468.1 GCA_946886545.1 uncultured Flavobacteriales bacterium
CTTCATGAACAAATTGAACACATTTTTCCATCAGTTCAATTCCAACACCATTTCCTCGGCATTCCGATGTAAGAACCACCCGGCCAATTGCTACTTCCGGATAAGAAATTCCCGGATGTAAAATACGGGCAGTAGCAATCACATCGCCTTTTCCATCGCGTAAAAGCAAGTGATAGGCTTTCTTGTCTTTACCGTCCAGATCCAGATAAGAACAGTTTTGTTCTACCACGAAAGCTTTCAGTCTCAGAGCAATAATGTCGTGAAACTCATTAAGTGTAAGTTCTTTGTAAGGTTTAAATTGCCAATCTAAATGCATCTTTCTTCAAATTTAAAATTGAAAATGTAAAATTGAAAAGGCCAAAACTGAGAATTATACTTTAGAGAGTTGTTGTCCAACTTTTCAATTCTCAATTTTAAAATTTTCAATTAGTTATGTTTGTATAACTCCAACGTTATAAGGTTTTTCAGCTCTTTTATGACTTGCCATTTCAATTCCGATCGATAAGAACTCTCTTGTTTTAGCCGGATCAATGATTGCGTCCAGCCATAAACGTGAAGCTGCATAGTACGGCGAAATTTGCTCGTCGTAGCGCGATTTGATCTTGTTGTAAAGTTCTGCTTCTCTTTCCGGGGTGATTTCTTCTTCTCCCCGAGCTTTCAGTGATGCAACTTCAATCTGAAGCAATGTTTTAGCTGCAGCAGCACCGCTCATTACAGCAACTTCGGCAGTGGGCCAGCCAACAATTAGTCTCGGATCATAAGCTTTTCCGCACATGGCGTAGTTTCCTGCTCCGTAAGAATTTCCTACTACAACTGTAAACTTCGGAACAACCGAATTTGCCATGGCATTTACCATCTTCGCACCGTCCTTAATGATCCCGGCATGTTCTGATTTGGAACCGACCATGAATCCCGAAACGTCTTGGAAGAAGATCAAAGGAATGTTCTTTTGATTGCAGTTCATAATGAAACGGGCAGCTTTATCTGCGGAATCATTGTAAATCACACCGCCGAATTGCATTTCACCTTTTGCGTTTTTGGATAATTCACGCTGATTTGCAACAATTCCCACGCTCCAGCCATCCAAACGGGCATAAGCGCAGACAATGGTTTTACCATAATCACTTTTATATTCGGTTAAACTTCCTTCATCAAAAATGCAGTCTAAAATGTCATGGACGTTGTATGGTTTGGATCTCTCTGCAGGCAGAATACCGTAAACTTTCTTAGCTTCTTCTTTTGGGGCAATGGATTCAATGCGGTCGAATCCGGCAGATTCCGGTGCTCCGATCTGACTCATCATCTTGCGGATTGTCATCAAACACTCTTCATCATTAGCTACTTTGTAATCACAAACACCTGAAATTTCCGTGTGAGTGGTTGCTCCGCCTAAGGTTTCATTGTCAATATTTTCTCCGATTGCAGCTTTTACCAGGTAAGAACCTGCAAGGAAAATAGTTCCTGTTTTATCAACGATCAATGATTCGTCAGACATGATCGGAAGGTAAGCACCGCCTGCAACACAACTTCCCATAACAGCAGCAATCTGGGTAATTCCCATGGAGCTCATCACTGCATTGTTCCTGAAAATACGACCGAAATGTTCTTTGTCGGGGAAAATTTCATCCTGCATGGGAAGGTAAACACCGGCAGAATCTACCAGGTAAATGATCGGAAGTTTATTTTCCATTGCAATTTCCTGTGCACGCAGGTTTTTCTTTCCTGTGATCGGAAACCAGGCTCCGGCTTTTACAGTAGCGTCATTAGCAACAACAATACATTGTTTTCCGGATACTTTACCGATTACCATCACAACACCGGCAGAGGGGCAGCCACCGTGTTCTTTATACATTCCCATTCCGGCAAAAGCACCAACTTCGAAGCGTGGGGTATTCGCATCTAGGAGCATGTCAATTCGCTCGCGGGCTGTCATTTTTCCTTTTTCATGAAGTGCAGCGATCCGTTTTTCGCCACCGCCTTTCATTATCAAGGCTAATTCAGACTCCATGCGGGAGATCTTCAGCCTCATTTCATCGTCGTTCTTATTGAATTCCAATTCTTTTGAATCAATTGCCATGTTTTTTCGTTTATTAGCGTCCCAAATATACACAATTCACTGTAGAAACTTTCTTGAACAAACTGAAAGAATGAGCGATTTCTAAATTACTTTTGTCAGATGCAAGATACATACAAGCACAAGGGAATGAGAAAGCAATTGATTGACCAATTGCGCCAAAAAGGAATAAGTGATGAACGTGTGTTGACAGCATTTGATACAATTCCCAGACATTTCTTCCTGGACTTGGTGTTTGAACAGCAGGCATATTCGAATGTGGCTTTTCAGATCGGCTCAGGTCAAACGATTTCTCATCCGTATACAGTTGCTTTCCAGACTTCTATTTTAGAGTTGAAAAAAGGGGAGAAGGTCTTGGAGATCGGCACCGGATCCGGATTTCAAACCTGTATTTTGTGCTCAATGGGAATGAAAGTTTTTTCCATTGAACGTCAGAAAGAACTGCATATTAAAGCTAAAAAGATCATTGATCATTTCCGGTTCACTCCGAAGTTGTTTTTTGGAGACGGTTATGAAGGAAAGGAAACCTTTGCGCCTTTTGATAAGATTCTGGTGACTTGCGGAGCTCCGTTTATTCCTGAAAAACTGGTACAGCAGTTGAAAGTAGGGGGAATGATGGTGATCCCGGTCGGAGATCTTGATTCCCAGGAAATGCATCGGATTACTAAAATTTCGGATACGGAATACAAGGAAGAAGTTTTCGGGAACTTTAGCTTTGTTCCGATGCTGGAGAAAACAGTGAGATAATTAGCCAATCAGGCTTTCATAAGCATTCTGTATTTCCACAAACTTCTCAGCTGCCATTTTTTGTTGTGACTCGGCTCCGGTAGCAAAATTATCCGGGTGATGTAT
>CAMPIU010000469.1 GCA_946886545.1 uncultured Flavobacteriales bacterium
AAGAAACAATAAAAAGTAGGGGCGTCCCGCACATGCGGGACGCCCCTACTTTTTTATCCATTCTCATGATTCATGGAAAATTCTTTCCCGGTATACCGAAAACTTGATGGATTTGACCGCTTCTATAAAATAGAAAGCCCCGATTTATTTACGGAAGTCACTATTCAACAAGGGAAAATCCGGCATCAAACAATCCAGGCTATTCAATTTCCTGAAAAACTCCGGATTCAGGACATGATCTCCTGTTCATTTAATTATGTACCAATGAGTTCAGAAGAAATCGCAACTTATTTCCGTTAAAAAATTATTCGTCTCCGACCGATGAATTTTATCCAAAAAAAAATTACTTTAGTCAGAGACAAAAATCAATTATCCGTGCTGAAGTTTTTAAGTTTCCTGATTGTAATTCTATTTGCTGCAGCTTGTACACTTTCTGCCGAGCAGGAAAACCGGCTAAACAACCAGTTGTCCAAATACATCAAGTCATATAACACCAATAATACGCTCGAATATGCAGGCTTGACTCATCCGGCAGTTGTACGCTATTATACTTCACTGGGTGATTCTCATTTCGTTCAGCATTTCAGCAATAACACCAAGGAGCAAACAGTCAATTTATACGATCCTTTATTCAGAGAAATGAAAAGCGAGGGTAAATGGATTGAACGCAAATACACTATTCATAAAGAATCTGACAGGGAATCCGACAAAGCATATGAATTGTATGCCATTTCATCAGACGGCGGAGATAACTGGTTTTTCCTCACAGAAGAAGATTATTTTCTCAAGAAAATACCCCTCAAACATCGACTGTTCTCAAAATAACACATGATACGATCAATACTACTTCTACTATTCACACATTCTTTTCTCTTCTCATTCGGACAGGGTTGGAATCCGGTTGGTTCGCGTGCAGTATCGCTTGCAAACACCAGTGTTTGCCTGGATGACGTTTGGGCTTATCACCACAATCCGGGTGCAGTTGCTTCTGTAAAAACCATTTCCATCGGAGCTTATTACGAAACACGTTTTCTCACAAAGGAACTTCAAACACAAGCTTTGGCTGTAGCTATTCCTTTAAAAGTCGGAGTTATTTCTGCAGGGGCACAATTCTTTGGATATCAGCAATACCGGAATACCCGTGCCGGCCTGGGATATAGTATGAAGTTTACCGATTTTCTTCAGCTTGGTGTCCAGGGAAATATTCAAACGCTTCGTCTTGGAGGCAATTACGGATCTAGCACCAGCGGAACAATAGAAGCCGGCCTGCTCGCAAAAGTTTCGGAAAAATGGAGCATCGGAGTTTCGGTTATGAATATCGGAAGACAACGGATCAATCCGACTAACGATCGTTTTGCTACTGTCCTGCGCGGCGGATGTCAGTACAAACCTTCTAAAAAAGTATCCATTTTTGCAGAAGTTGAAAAACAGGTCATTACCAAGATTTCATTCAAAGGAGCTTTGGAATACCAACCTGTAGAAGCGTTCTTTATCCGTTTCGGAGCTCAAAGCGAACCCATGGAACTAGCACTTGGAATCGGTTATAAAGTAGCAGGCTTCTCTATTGATCTGGGGTCAAAATACCATCAAACACTTGGCTGGTCTCCAAACTTTGGTTTAAACTACCAATTCAAAGAAGATGAGAAAAAATAGGCTTTTACTTATTTTTTTTACCGGCATCAGTTCCTGTCTGTTTAGCCAGCAGAGAAATGAGATTATCCAGCAACGTGTCGAATTTATTGCAGAACAATCTGAGTCGGAAGAATTGGATCTTACCAATATTTTTGATCAATTGAATTATTTCTACGACAATCCGATCAACCTGAACAATACAAGCCCGGAGGAGCTGCGTACTTTGGGTTTACTTACGGAAGTCCAGATTACCGATGCACTTCTGCACGTAGAACAGTTCGGAAAATTCATCAGCATCTACGAACTTCAGTCTCTGAAATACTGGGATTTAAACACCATTTCGCTGGTACTTCCCTTCGTGAAAGTGGATGATCGTTTGGAAAACATGCACATTACTTTCAAAGAGGCTGTTAAAAACGGGAAGATAGAATGGTATACGCGCTATCAAAGAACTCCCGAACAAAAAAAAGGATATGCTACAGTTTCGGATTCCGTTTTAAATAATTCAAACAGCTATTACCGGGGGAATCCGGATAAATATTACACCCGTTTCAGGTATACTTACCGGACAAATATCAGTTTGGGTGTTACAGCAGAAAAGGATGCCGGGGAACAATTTTTTAAAGGATCACAGAAAAACGGCTTTGATTATTACTCTTTCCACGCTTTTTATAAGGGCGGAAAATATATCCGTGCAGTTGCAGCCGGAGATTATCAAATTCAAATTGGCCAGGGATTGAATACCTGGAGTGGTTATGCCTTCGGAAAAAGTGCTGATATCTTTTCGTCCAAAAAAGCCGCAAGCCTTTTGAGACCTTACACTTCCGTAGATGAAAACCGTTTCTTCAGAGGAGGAGCGGCCATTATCGGTTACAAAAAATGGAACTTACTAACTTTTTACAGCAACAAAAGAATAGACGGTTCCGGGATAAACGACTCGTTAACAGATGACCTGGAGTTTGTAACCACAATCGACCTTTCCGGCTTGCATCGCACTAACAGCGAGATTGCGAAGAAGAACAAACTCAGTGAGCAAGTGATCGGCAATTATTTAAGCTACAACTCTACCCGCTTCAATGCAGGTCTTGCAGTGGTAAACCAACAATACAGCCAGGCACTTCAAAAAGATACGGTTCCCTACAACATCTATGCTTTCAGAGGTAAAAACACAACAGCCATCAGTGGAGATTACAATTTCGTCCTTCGAAATTTTAACTTTTTCGGAGAAGTTTCCTACAGTACCCATTCCAAATCATTCGCCCAACTTCACGGTTTAATGGCTATTTTAGCTGT
>CAMPIU010000470.1 GCA_946886545.1 uncultured Flavobacteriales bacterium
ATTATTGGTCGATGCTGATCCCCAGGCAAATGCTACGTCCGGAGTAGGTTTGGATCCGAAAAACTCCCGTAATATTTACGATTGTTTAATCAATGATGTCCATCCATCGGAATTAATTATCCCAACAAGCAATCCGAATCTGGATATCATTCCATCTCACATTGATTTGGTTGGTGCGGAATTGGAAATGATCAACATGCCTAACAGGGAGCACATGTTGAAACAAGCCCTTGATAAGATCAAAGATCAATATGATTTTATTATTATTGACTGTTCTCCGTCACTCGGTTTGATCACGGTAAACGCACTTACAGCTGCCGATTCGGTAATGGTTCCTGTTCAATGTGAATATTTTGCCCTGGAAGGTTTGGGTAAATTATTGAATACGATCAAAATTGTTCAGGGAAGATTAAATCCCGAATTAGAAATCGAAGGGATTGTATTGACGATGTATGATACGCGATTGCGTCTTGCCAATCAGGTAGTCGAAGAAGTTAAAACACATTTCCAGGACCTGGTTTTTGATACGGTAATTCACAGAAACACAAAATTGGGCGAAGCTCCAAGTTTCGGTGAAACCATCGTAATGCACGAAGCTACAAGTAAAGGAGCTATCAATTATTTGAATTTCGCACGTGAGATTCTTCAACGAAACGATTTGACAAAAATCGGTAATAACGACAAACAATTTCAAGTAGGAAATGACATCTAATCCGAAAAAACGTTCAGCTTTAGGAAAAGGATTGGGAGCTTTATTGGAAAGTTCTTCAACCGAAATTACAGCAACAGCAACTCCGACAGCCAGTACAGGTGGTGTAGCTTTGATCCCGATTGGTTCAATTGAGGCAAACCCCTTTAACCCGCGTACGAATTTTGAGAAAGATGCGCTAAACGAGCTGAAAGAATCCATTGCAATTCATGGAATCATCCAGCCATTGACCGTACGGAAACTTGGTAAAGATAAATACCAGCTAATTTCCGGAGAAAGACGTTTCAGAGCTTCACAGCTAGCTGGATTAGAGGAAGTTCCTGCATATATCCGTGTGGCCAACGATCAGGCAATGCTTGAGATGGCTTTGGTAGAAAACATTCAAAGAGAAGACTTAAATGCAATTGAGGTTGCTCTCTCCTACCAGCGTTTAATTGATGAGATCGGTTTAACTCAGGACCAATTGTCACAAAAAATATCCAAAGGAAGAACCAGCATTACCAATCATTTGCGTTTGTTGAAACTTCCTGCTGAGATCCAGTTAGGTGTTCGCGATAATCTTATTTCTATGGGACATGCGCGGGCTCTTGTTTCTGCAGGAGACGAAAACCGTCAATTGGACCTATATCGTCAGATTATTGACTTCCAGCTTTCTGTTCGCGAGATTGAAGAACTGATCCGTACAAATACTTCCCGCACCAGTGAGGAAACTCCAAATGCTTCAAAAACGGTTACTACTCCGGAATTATCATCTATCCAGGAGGTTTTCAAAAACCATTTGAGTGATCGTATTTCTTCGAAAGTAGAAATTAAAAAGACGCATTCCGGAAGCGGTAAGATCCTGATCAATTTTTCATCTGAAGTAGATTTAAACCGGATCATCGAATTACTGAACAAAACGAAATAATGCACAAGATCCTTGGTGTTTTCATTTTAGTTTGGTTTTCACTTTCCGTAAATGCCCAGGATTCTCTTGCTGTTGTTCCCGATACCGTAAAAACACATTCATGGAAGAAAGCTTGTGTTTTCTCTGCAGTTCTTCCGGGTGCCGGACAGATCTATAATCATATTGCTATGCCGAAAGGCAAAAAGAAAGCGTTTTGGAAAGTTCCGCTAATCTACGCCGGATTGGGTGTCACAACCTATTTTACGGTAAAGAATAACATGCTCAAGAATGACTATCGTGCAGAATACGAATCACGTGCACTTGGAAATGCACCAAGTGACTTTTTTGAATACGACGATCAAAGCTTACTGACTTTATATGTTACACGTCGAAACCGTCGTGACTTTGCGATATTGGGAATCGGAATCGTTTATATTCTGAATGTTGTGGATGCCGGAGTGGAAGGTCACTTTGTGAATTTTGACATTAGTGAAGATTTATCGCTTTCCATTCAACCCACAATGTATAACCCTTCATCATACGGAGTTTCATTTCAATTTAAATTTCGTTAAAAGTTAAATTCGGAAGCTGAAAACAGTATTTTTGCGCTACATGAAAATTGGATTAATCGGATACGGAAAAATGGGGAAAGCAATCGAACGAATTGCTTTAGAGCGAGGACATTCCATTGTTTACAAAATAGATTCCAAAACCACCATTGACCAGGTCGATTTAAGTCTTGCCGACGTAGCCATCGAATTTACTCAGCCCGGATTGGTGATCAAGCATATTGAAACCTGTTTGGAACAAAGAATCCCTGTTGTAGTAGGAACCACCGGATGGCAGGATCAATTGGCATACGTAGCGACGCTCACAACTGAAAAAACCGGAGCCTTGTTACACGCTTCCAACTTCAGTATCGGAGTAAATATCCTTTTTAATATCAATGAAAAGCTGGCGGCCTTAATGTTTCCACATCCGGAATACAAGGCACAGATTGAAGAGATTCACCACGTTCAGAAACTCGATGCTCCAAGCGGAACAGCTGTTTCATTGGCACAAGGAATTATTCAAAACAATAAAAATTATCATTCCTGGAAAGCGGAAACAGGCTCCTGGCCGGAAGTTAATTCCGACGAGCTTCCGATCCAAGCTTTGAGAGAGCCCGATATTCCGGGCACACACACGATTTCTTATATTTCAAAAATAGACACTTTAACCTTGAGTCACGAGGCACATTCCAGAGATGGATTCGCTTTAGGCTCCGTCATTGCAGCAGAATTCCTTTCCGGTAAAAAAGGAGTTTACACTATGCGTGATGTATTAGCA
>CAMPIU010000471.1 GCA_946886545.1 uncultured Flavobacteriales bacterium
GTGCAAAGGCTTTGATCCCGATCTATTTAATTTTAATCAAAATTAGTCATGTAGCAGGCTAGATTTAGGTGGTTTTTAAGTTTTTAGGTTAAAAGGGGGCGAAAGCCCCCTTTTTTGGTAATACCCTTTTACCTATTAGTAATTATTGGGGAAGAGGCGACTGGTAAGTGTCTTCATAAAATCTGTGCAATTTGTCCCGAGACTTCGGGGTCTGCGGGAGAAAATAAGAATGGGTGTGCTCCCGATAGCTATCGGAGTGATTAATTCCCGATGCGTCGTTCCCTTATAGTGCTTTTAACGTTTATTCGAATTACCACAGTCGTTTTTTCAGTATCTTGATTATTCTAAATATCAGGATTATGGCAGCGAAAAAATTACATACTGTTCGGTTCGCAACTGGTGCAAAGAACAGCTTTCAGCAAACGCTTATCGAGCGTACAAATGCTTATTTTAAAGAGAACAATATTTCCCCTTTTGCCAATACTAAAATGTGGGTAAAAACAGTTGTTATGCTTTCATTATATTTCGTTCCATATCTTTTTATGGTAACCGGTTTCGGAGCAGGAAACGGATGGCTTTTCTTCGGGTTTTGGTTCCTAATGGCAGTCGGAATGATCGGGATCGGAACTTCTGTAATGCACGATGCGAACCACGGAACTTATTCACCCAAGTGGAAAGTAAACCGCTTTATCGGATCTATCCTGGAAGTAATTGGTGGTTATTCGGTTACCTGGAAAATACAGCACAATCAATTGCATCATACCTATACGAATATTGCCGGATTGGATGATGACCTCGATAGCATAAAGTACTTGCGCTTCTCTCCCCAGCAGCCGTATTATTGGTTCCACAGATACCAGTATTTGTACGCTTGGTTCTTTTATTCGATGATGACGCTTTTCTGGATGACAGCAAAGGATTACCTCCAGGTGGTGCGCTACAAAGATCACGATTTGCTGGTGAGTCATAAAGTTTCGCTTGGTCAGGCTCTTTTCAGAATAACTCTTTATAAATTGTTCTACTACGGGTACATCATGGTGTTACCAATATTGTTTTCAGGAATGCCATGGTATGCTGTGGTTTGCGGTTTCCTGTTGATGCACATGGTGGCAGGCTTGATTCTCTCATGTATATTCCAGCCCTCACACATCGTGGAAACCTCCACATTCGAATTGCCTATGGAATCGGAAATAGGGGATAAGGAAATGGAAGATTCCTGGGCGATTCACGAAGTAGAGAACACAACCGATTTTGCTCCCGGGAAGGGCTTTTTAACCTGGTTTATCGGCGGACTGAATTACCAGATCGAGCACCATTTATTTACCCGGATCTGTCATGTTCATTATCCCAAACTTGCTCCGATAGTTAAGAAAACGGCTGCAGAATTCGGGGTTATATACCATGTGGAGCCTACCTTCTGGAGTGCACTTCGCGGACACGTTAGAATGTTAAAGAAACTTGGGCGCAAATAATAGGTTCCGTTAATAGGTTTGAAAATGTAGGAATTGTGTAAATCCTTCCCGGAATAGTGTAAATCCTTCTGATTCGAAACTTTTAATTTAGAAATGAAATATAGAAAGTTGTAATAGCAAACTACGTTTAGTTAGGTTAAGGGGGCGAAAGTCCCCTTTTTAGTGATTGGTAAATTCAACACGATGAATTTACTGCAAGGTCCCGGCATTCTTTTGTTCTCTTACCTAATACCGCTTCCGGTAGCGAATCCGGCTAATTTCGAAGCATTTCAAAGCAATGAGTGAGATCCATATAAGAAACAGCAGAAGTGTGATCTTTTGAAGAAAGGGTAAAATTGCCACTGACCAGTTTGTTATATAAATAAAGAAATTGAGCAATAGTAACAAAATACAAAGCCATCCGGAGAAATAGAGTGTCTTCAACCGGTTTTTCTTTAGCTCATTCAGAGTGGCGGCCATTGGAATTGCACTGATTGTACTTCCAATACCAATAACACTGTCGTGGAATCGTGTAAAGACAAAGATCAGGATGAACATGGAGATGCTTCCGGTGTAGCGAATGATATAGGTGTTGAGTTTGCGTTCATGAAAGAATTGTGGCAGATAATACCAGAAAACTGCCAGCGATGAAAAGAGGAGTATTATTCCTGTCAAACCATAAATTCTACCGGGATTGGATTCACCGTTTTTTGCTGTCTTGGAAAACAGGTCGCACCAGTAGTTATTGATCCAGTCGAATCCCTCTTTTGTTCTGTTGACATTTGATCCTCCCGGATAGAAGTTAGCAGCAATAACAAATAAGATAATGAACAAAATAATCCCGATGATGGGAATGAACATCCATGATTGAAGTATCTCTTTTGTTTTCATGAGGAAGCGGTATTCTGTTTTACATGAAGAAGAACAAGTAGCAGGTTGAAAGCAGCCAATGCAAATATGAACCAGGCAACTTCGGGGTGACTTTCCAGTTTGTTCTGCCAGAGAACGAGAATCAGTCCGCCAATGGTTATTTCCATTAATAACAGAAAGCTAAGTAAGATTGGAGCAAAAAGGGTGCCCAGGGTTTTGCTTCGAAGAAGTAAGATTCCTGTAAACAAAATACCCGGAAGTACGAATGCAATATCAAGAACCTGAACCGGATTGGTAAAAAGACCTGCTGTTTGAAGGCTGTCGGGAGTAGTATGATACAAAGATGCCGGAATGATTTCGGAAAGCCAGAGAAAGTAAAACAAGAGCGCAATAAGGACGAAATAAATGCCCGTAATCTTTTTGAGTAAAGGACTGGTGTTAATCAGGAGTGGTGTTCTACACTGCCAATAAAGAAACATCAGGTAGAGAAGCGAGTAAAAATGAAAGCAAACGATTAGGCAATAAAAAATAAACAGGCGATTGAAATGGATATCGAAACAATAAATCAAATAAGTATAGATGAAATAAGTGGTTGCCCCGGC